>JAYVXJ010000835.1:0-10638 GCA_043785285.1 Chitinophagaceae bacterium | reverse complement strand
AGAAGTCTTTGTCTTTTGATGAGATTGCCAATGACTGTCAATTGTTTATTGGTGCTGGAGGAACTATGACTCGGGAAATGGCTGTTATTGGCATTCCGACCATTTCAGTTTACCGGGATGATCTTCTTGATGTTGATAAATACCTAATTGAAAAGGGGTTGATGAAACATATACCAGACTTAAAAATAGAAAATGTTTTAAACTATATAAAGGCAACCAAGCTCAAAGCCCCGGATAATAATTTATTGATAAAAGGGAAAGAATCTTACTATTTAATTAAATCTATAATCTCAGAAATCTCAAAATGATCAGAGCAGGAATAATTGGATTAGGGAAAATGGGAATTTCCCACTGCGCTATCATGCGTGCACATCCCTATGTAAATCTTGTATCCATTTGCGATTCTTCTTCCCTCGTTATTGATGGATTTAAAAAGTATTCAAGATTTGAATGTTTTACTAACTACAAAAAAATGATCAATACCATGAAGTTGGATGCACTTGTCATTGCGTCGCCAACAAAATTTCATAATGAAATGGTATCCTATGCATTAAATAATAAGATTCATCTATTTTGTGAAAAACCATTTTCGCTTGATTATAAAGAAGGAAATAAATTAGCCATCCAGGCTAAACAATTGGGACTGGTTAATCAAGTTGGATATCATAACCGCTTTCTAGGCACATTCAATGAATTAAAAAAGCTCCTATTGTCAAATATCATTGGGGAGTTATATCATTTTTCAGGAGAATCTTACGGTCCAGTCGTTACCAAGGAAAGAGGCAACACATGGCGATCGAATAGAGCCGAAGGGGGCGGGTGCTTATATGATTATGCATCTCATACCATTGACCTGCTTAATTTCCTGTTGGGAAAGCCGTTTAAAGTCGCCGGAACGCAATTGAAGTCTATTTTTTCAAAGGATGTAGAAGATGCAGTATACAGTAACCTGTTTCTCGAATCTGGATTAAGCGGGCAGCTTTCTGTTAATTGGAGTGATGAAACCTACAGGAAAATGAGCACTCAGATATCAGTACTTGGTAAGAAAGGAAAAATAATAACCGACGCAACAGAACTTAAAATATTTCTTAAAGAAGATAATAAATTCCTGGGCTTATCCAAAGGGTGGACAATAAAAGGCATTACCAGCTTGACCCAAAATGTAAATTTTTATTTACGTGGGGAGGAATATTCTTCTCAGTTAGACTATTTCTTTGAATGTGTAAATACCCACAACATAAACAATAAAAGTTCCTTTGAGAGTGCAACGGAAACAGACGAAGTAATTGCTTTATTATTAAAAGATATATCTAATAAATAAAAATATGGAAAGAGTAATTTTCGGAGATAATCAATTCTTTGGCGTAAACCACAGCTCCGACGAAAAATCAAGAGCTCAGGCAATAAAATTTAAAGAAAACAAAGCCATTCTTAATGTTTTAGATATGGCAATTGGTGAAGATATTAATACGTTTATGTGTACAACTCATGACAGGATTGCCGAAATATGTCAAATTATAAGATCAGATAAAAAATATGAGCAATTAAAAGTCTATCCCTGTATGCCTTATGCTCACAAATATGCTAATGCCATAACAGAACTCGGAATTATCGGAACAATTAAACAATACGTTCCCGGTAATTTATTCAGCACGTTTGCAAAAGGAGGATTGGCATATGTAAAAAAAGATTTCATCTCCATGATGGAATTGCTTATAGATGCAGAGATGAAAATGTTCAAAGGGATTTCAACACCCGTAATGTTCATACAAAATGTTATTACAGATTTACTTTTGGGCCTGGGTATGAATGATTTTCTTGTAGCATTCCATAAATATATTAGGGAAAAGTACAATGCTGAACCTGGATTCATTACCATGAATCTCCCTCTTCTGCTGAATACATTAGAAAGCTGCGGCATTGAAAATCCAACAATATGTGCCTCTATAAATAAAGCCGGATTCCGGATGTCGGGAGGACTGCAAGTTTATGAAAAAATAATTGCGGAAAAACGATGTAAGTTGATTGCCATGCAGGTATTTGCAGCTGGCACAATTCCCCCGAAAGAAGCGTTAGAGTACGTTTGTCAAATGGACGGCATTGACTCTATTCTTTTTGGTGCATCCTCCCGTGGAAATATTAAAAATTCAAAAGACCTTATAGATTTATATAGTAATTTTAAATATATGAAAAATGTTATGGCTTGATTACGTATGATTTCTATTTCCTGTTAAGTTCACCAAAAATACACTTTCCAATATGAAAATTGCCCTGGTTGCCGGAGCACGTCCTAATTTTATGAAAATTGCCCCTATCATAAAAGCAATCCAATCAGCACAATCAGCAGGAAACAAAATAACTTTCCGGTTAATTCATACTGGTCAGCATTACGACAGAAAAATGAGTGGTGATTTTTTTGAACAATTAGGGATTCCTACGCCGGATACTAATCTTGAATGTGGATCAGGATCACAGGCAGAACAAACCTCTGCGATAATGATCAAATTTGAAAAAGAACTATTGGAAAATAAGCCAACTTTAGTACTTGTTGTGGGGGATGTAACTTCTACTATGGCCTGTACCATAACGGCAAAAAAACTATGTATTGACGTGGCCCATGTTGAGGCCGGCATAAGATCAGGCGATATGACTATGCCGGAAGAAATCAACCGGATAGTTACTGATTCTATTAGTGATCATTTCTTTACAACAAGCAAATTAGCGAATGAACATTTACAGAAATCAGGAATAGAAAAGAGTAAAATACATTTTGTAGGCAATACCATGATTGATACATTATATCAAAACTTGAATCGCTTAAAACAACCTGATCTCTGGGGGCTAAACCAATTAAGCAAAGGAAACTATTTCCTGATAACCCTTCACCGCCCCTCCAATGTGGACGATGAATGCAATCTCAAAAAACTTCTGGATATTATATTAAATAATACCAATGATCTTCCCCTTGTATTTCCGGTTCATCCCCGAACAAAAAAAGTGTTAGATTCGATTAAATACGTTAATCCTCGACTAATTCAGACAGATCCTATGGGTTATCATGAATTTATTTATTTAGTGAAAAATGCTAAAGCGGTAATTACCGACTCAGGGGGGATTACAGAAGAAACAACTGTGTTAAACATCCCTTGTCTTACCCTCAGGAATTCGACCGAACGGCCAGAAACAGTTACAATGGGTACCAATGAACTTGTAGGTACGAACCCATTCAACTTAACACCCTATTTAACTAAACTTCAGCAAGGCAAATGGAAGCTATCGAGTATTCCACCCTTATGGGATGGCAAAACGGCCAACAGAATTGTAGCCAAGTTAATTGAGTTATATTCAACAGAAAATACCCACACGGCTTTCTTTACGTAAATATGAAAGGCTTAATTCTTTCATATACTTTACCCTTTGATAAATCTTAAAGTACGGAATATGTACTACAGAATATAAGAACCTACCAGCTTTCTTTTAAAGGAATGTAAAGTAAATATGCTTCGTGAATGTATCCTTTCTTTGGGTCCGGAAATACATTTAGCAGTTTATCTTCATATGTAATGCTTACTTATATAAAGCCAAATGAACAGTCGCTATACCAACTTATTCCGGTTTTTTTTCGTTTGCGTTGACTTGCTCGCACTTAACTTAGTGCATACTGTGCTCATACTTAACTTTCATCGCATGCCTTCCAATGGCGAAAGGGCATACGGACTCCTCTTCCTCGTCGGCAATATGGTGTGGCTCATATCAGCATATAGTGTGCGCTTATATATCGAAGATGCACATCCAGGAGTTTACCGCTTTGCAAAGCGAACCATTAAAGCATTCATCCTTTTTGCAATATGCATACTAATGTTCGCTTTTCTCTATCATTTTCCCTATTCCCGGCTATTTATCCTTATAAGTTTTAGCAGTTTTTTTCTTATTCTGATGTTCACCCGTGCCGCTATGATCGGGGCTGATTCCTATTTGCAAAAGATCAACCGGATTACCCGACGCATAGTTATTGTTGGATATAACGATGTAGCCAAAAAACTTGTGCAACGTTTTAATATTATTCATAAAGACCTTCTGATAGATGGATACTTTGAAAATGAAAATCAGATCCATGAGTTATCTACTCTGCCGATCATTGGCAATATTGATGACTGTATCGAATACGCAGTCAATAACAATATTCATGAGATTTATTCAACCATTTCTCCGGAAAAAGATGAAAGTATTTATGAAATGGCCAGAGTAGCAGAAAAATCACTTATTCGCTTTAAATTCGTTCCTGATTTCCGTTTGTATGTTAACCGCGTCACTCACATTGAATATCTCGACAATTTTCCCATACTTTCTCTTCGTCCTGAACCATTGGAAGATATGGGGAATGGTGTTAAAAAGCGGGCCTTCGATGTTATTTTCAGTCTCTTGGTTATTTTTTGCCTGCTTTCCTGGCTCATACCCATTTTGGCCATATTGATAAAACTAAACTCACGAGGACCCATATTCTTTATCCAAAAACGATCAGGAAAAAACAATAAACAATTTACCTGTTTTAAATTACGAACCCTGAATGTTAATAATGAAGCCAATTCAAAACAAGTTACCCTAAATGACTCCCGGATAACTAAACTAGGGCGCGTGCTCAGGAAAAACAACCTGGATGAACTCCCTCAGTTTGTAAATGTATTAATCGGAAACATGTCCATTGTAGGACCACGCCCCCATATGTTGAAACATACCAAAATGTTCTCAAAAATAATGAGTGAATACATGATCCGGCATTTTCTGAAACCTGGCATAACAGGCTGGGCACAGGTAAATGGATACCGGGGTGAGATCAAAGAAGACGATCAGCTCCGCCACCGTATAGAACATGATATCTGGTATATGGAAAACTGGAGTCTATGGCTAGACGCGAAAATCATTTGGCTGACCATCTATACCACCCTGAAAGGTGATAAAAATGCCTATTAAATAAATAAATTTTAAATTTTTATCACTTCACCAGCGACATATGGAAAGTTCAATAAAATCCTTGACAATTCGGAGAATCATTATGCGGAAAGAAATTGTCAAATTAAATCAGGGAAATCGATGCATTTCTTTAATCATTCCTTCTGATTGGAGTAAAATAGCAAAATTTTAGATAAAGTAAGTCAAATTATATTCAAAATATAGTTACGTTGTGAGAAATAAGAAAATCAATATAGGCCTCATCTGGGCCGACCCTTACAAAGAAAATTTAGGAGTATCCGCATTGGCTTACTCCACTCTGTTTTTGTTCGAAATAATTTCGAAACAAAAGAATTTAAATTTCAATTACACTATCATAGGAGGAAATGGCCCAAAAACTGATCAAATTAAAATAGGCGACTGCAATATTCAAATTAATAATATTCCCTGGAATTTTAATGGAAGCTTTAAAAGCTTCATCAAACTCCTGTTTGTTAGGTGGTATCAAATTATAAATCTGTTCAAAATAGATATCGTTTTTGATATTGGGGCAGGCGATAGCTTTTCAGATATTTATGGCATTGAGAGATTTAGGAAAATAAATGGAAGTAAGAAAATTATTAGTTTTTTAGGAAAAAGGGTTGTTTTATTACCGCAAACGCTGGGACCCTTTAATACCAAAGAAGCAAAGAAAAAGGCAACCATCAGTATAAATAAAGCCCACCTAGTTTTAACCCGCGATAAACAAAGCTATACTTATATTAAATCTTTGCTTCCTGCCAAAAAAGTAATTGAACTAATAGATATAGCCTTTTTTATGCCCTTTACCAAAAAAATAATAAATGGTAATAAAGTTAAAATTGGGATCAATGTTTCAGGTTTGCTATGGAACGGAGGTTATACAAAAAATAATCAATTTCAGCTAAAAACCAGTTATAAAACTTTAATGGATAAAATTATCCTTTACTTCTTAAATATTCCTGAAACCGAAATATATCTTATTTCACATGTATTGATGAAAGAATATAATGATGTTGAAAATGACGTAAAAGTTTGCACCGAATTAAATCAGCTTTACCCGAAAACGATTATAGCCCCATTTTTTACTAATCCGATTGAAGCCAAGTCCTTTATCAGTGGGCTGGATTTCTTCACCGGAGCTAGAATGCACGCCTGCATTGCGGCTTTTTCTACAGGGATACCCGTTTTCCCATTAGCATACAGCCGTAAATTCAATGGCTTGTTCGGAGAGACTCTTGGTTACAAATATTATGGTGATCTGGTGAATTCAAATATAAATGATTTGCTAAGAGACTTGGAAACTGCTTATTGTAAAAAAACAGAACTAAAAGAAATAATCTCTACGACTTTAAATAGTTTAATATCACAAAAGGAATCCGAATTAATAAATTTAATCTCTGATGCCATTACCGTCAAGAAATACGTTTGATAAAATAACAAAATATGACCTTTGCATAGGATGCGGGCTTTGTGAAATGGTTGGTAAAAATGAAGGATATACAATGACCTTAAACGGGGACGGGTTTTACACGCCCACTTGCCCCGGCAAAAGGAACCGAGAAGTTGAAAACCAAATTGCTAAAATTTGTCCCGGTATTAATATTAATCCTCCCGAATCTAAAAATGAAATTTGGGGTAATATTAAAGAACTTTATTATGCCTGGTCAACAGATAAGGAAGTTAGAAGAAGCGGTTCTTCCGGTGGTGGTATTTCAGCCGTATGTATTTATCTAATTGAAAGAAAAATCGTAGATGGTATTTTGCATGTCGGGAAATTATCTGGAAATTCCATTTATAATCAACTAAATATTTCCAGAAACAGAAATGATATTTTATTAAATGCTTCTTCCAAATATGCTCCTGCCAAAGTATTTAATCATCTGATAGATATTTTTGAGAATACCGAGGAGGTTTTTGCATTTGTAGGTAAGCCGTGCGATATTGCTGGTTTGAAAAATTATTTTACAATTAACCCAAAATACAAACACCGAATTAAATATTATTTTTCATTCTTCTGCGCAGGTATGCCAAGTTACAATGCGACATTGAAATTATTGTCGAGAGCAAAACAATTGGAATTACCTTATTTTTTAAAATACCGTGGAGACGGTTGGCCGGGTTATTTTAAAGCAAAATTCAATAATGGAGAAGTTTTAAAAGTTTCATATGAAGAAAGCTGGGGGTCAGTACTGGGAAAGCAGGTACACTCCCGATGCAAAATATGTCCGGACGGTATTGGATTGATGGCAGATATTGTATTCGGAGATGCTTGGGAAACTAAGGACGGGTATCCGGATTTTGAAGAAAGGGATGGTAGAAGCCTAGCAATTTCCAGAACGGATTCCGGTGAAAAGCTGATTAATGAAGCCTTCCGAAACAAATTTATTTTAATAGAAAATCTGGAAAAAGACAAAATTGCGAAAATGCAACCATATCAATATCAAAGAAGGTTATTTGTAGGATACAGGATTATCATAATTCAAATTTTAACATTGTTCTTGCTAAATTTTAAAAATACAGAATATCTTAAACTCATGAAAAAATATCCGGTGCTTAAGGGCATCAAAAATTCTTTAGGCACAATAAAAAGATTTGTTCGTTTTTAGAATATTTAGTTTTAAATAACTATTATTTTATTTCTCCATTTATGCTATTTAATAAGGGTTTAATTCTTATATATAAGAAATTTAGCAACAAACGAATTAGGAAATATATTGAAGTCTTCATTACCAAAAGGGAAAAAGGGTTTCCTTATTCAAAGACAGTACGACAAATTTATTATGAAGTTTACGGAATAAAAATAGGATATGGTTCTTATGGCGGTTGCTTCGATGCAAGAAATATTCCAGCAAATGTATCGTTTGGCAATTATTGCTCTGTTGCGAGAAATGTAAAAATATTCAGAGCCAACCATCCCACCAATACTTTTACCAGCCATCCTATAATATATAACCCTGTAATGGGTTTTGTTAAAAAAGATAACCTCTACCGCCCTCCATTAACTATTGGAAATGATGTATGGATAGGATCCAATGTAATCATATTACCCGCTGTAAAATCAATAGGTAATGGAGCGATAATCGGGGCAGGTAGCATTGTTACAAAGGATGTTGAGCCATACTCAGTGGTGGTTGGGAATCCAGCAAAATTCTTGAAAAAGCGTTTTTCAGATACAGTTATTAAAAATTTGGAAAATTTAAAATGGTGGGACTTAGAATTTAAAGATTTGATCAAAAAAATCGAGGATTTTAATAAAATTATTGATGAGTCAAATTAGATATTTTGTAGGTTCCTTCAGTTGGGGGGCTTTCGCTAAGTTAATAGACGCAACACTCAAATTTGTAACTGTACCCTTAATGCTCAATTATTTTGGTAAGGATAATTATGGCATTTTAGTATTGGCCATTTCTACAAATGCTTACATGGATTTACTCGATATGGGAATAAATACCGGGGCTATCAATTATTTTTCACAATGGATAGGTGATAAACAATATGCATTAATTCAAAGTGTTTCTCGAACAAGCATGAGTTTTTATTTGATTATAGGTATAATTAATTCTATTATTTTAATTCTATTGGCACTGTTTGGGCAGCATTTATTTAATATTACCCAATCTCAGTTTGGAATATTAAGAACAATGTTTTACACATTGGCATTTTATTGCATCATCAATTGGAGTACCTCTGTTTTTAGACAGCTTTTAATTGCAGATCAAAAGATAAACTTTATACAGCGTATAGATATTTTAAAAAGTATAGCTAATTTTGCACTAATTTTTGTTACCATGTGGTGCAATTTTTCTCTGGTCACTTTTTTTTTTATATTTCTAGCAGTAAATAGTATTGTAATTATACCATATTATTTAAAAGCAAAGTCTCAGAATTTAATTCTATCATTTATCCCATCAAAAGATTGGAAAAATTTTAGGCCCATCCTATTGTATAGCCTTTCAATATTTGCAATGGGAATATTTCAATATACTGCTACTCAATCCCGTCCTATTGTTTTAGGAATATACAACACAATCGGACCAACAATATTAACAGAATATCGGATAATTGAAGTCTTTCCATTGCTTATTATATCAATTGGAGGCATGATGCTTACTATACTACTACCAATAACTTCAAGATTGATTAAACAAAATCAACAAGAGAAAATAGCTGAAATGGCTTATAATGGAACCCGACTCACTACTATTCTTATGCTGGTATTAGGATTTCCACTTATTATTAATAGCCGCGAAGTACTAATATTTTATGTTGGAGTAGGATATGGATTTCTTGCACCGTGGTTAAGCTTATGGATCTTTACAGTTATATTATATTTACACAATACCCCGGTTGCAAGTTTAGTACTTTCCTCAGGCAAAACCAGATTATTGGTTTTTAGTTCTGCAATAGCTTGTATTTTTTCAATAATAATTAATGCAGCTTTATGTAAATATTTAGGCGTGGGCTCTGCAGTTATCGGGTATTTCATCTATATAGTGATACAAATGTCATTTTACTATCTTTATTTTAACCATAAGATACTAAGGCTGCAGTCATTCAAAGTATTTAAATCGTTTTTTATTCCAACATTAATTGCATTAATTGCTTGTGTTCCTATATATCTAATCAAAATTGATTTACCAATATTATTAAGTATACTAATTAAATCAGGTATTTGGTTTGTTATATTTTTCGGATTTTTAATAAGTTTCAAAGTTTTTGAAATCAAAAAAACACTTCTATACTTTAAAAGACCTTAATGGACAAGCTATTTCTCTTATTAGCTTCTATTTTCTTTTTCTTTATTATAAAGAATTCAGGGTATATCAGATTATTATGGTTCTTCGTAGGCATAATATTTTTCCAAGACCGAATAGTCCTGCTTGATTCTCCAACCCTAATATCCTTTCCTCGATTTTTAATATATACTTTACTTTTAGCTGAATTATTTAACCCTACTAGATTATTTCTGAAACTTAAGAGATTCCCGTTATTTAAACCATTAACTGTTATTTTTCTAGGTGCTTTATGTGTTGGCATATTTGATTTTCGGCACAATATATTTCTAAATCTTTATCGCTCAGTTGACGACTTTATACAATCTTTCTTTATAATTTTTCTATGCTATTTGAATTTCACATCGGATATTCAATGGAGCAAACTCATAAAATCCTTTTTAGTTATCTCCATAGTATTATGCATTTATGGTTTTTTTGTGTTTTTTACGAAATCCAATCCCTATGACAATTTTATTACCAATATATACAATTCCAAATCTTCATTTGATGTTTATGCCAGTGCTGGTGACAGATTCCGAATTAATTCGTTTGTGTCGCATCCAATATTCTATGGCTATTTGACTGCAATCCTTTTTCTATTAGCCTTCTATGCTTTTTTTTACATTCCAAAATTAAAGAAACTCTCTCTGTTCACTATGCCCATAATATTCATAAATTTAATTATGGCAAATTCCAGAACACCTATAATATCTTATATTTTGGGGATGCTAATTTTTATTTTGATGGCATTAAGTAAGAAAATGAAGCTTAGAATTTTTGTTTCTGGAATTTTTATTTGTTTAGCCGTTTATAATGTTCCTCTGGTCCAGGAAAAAATAGACAGTGCAATAGATATATTTAAATCCGGCGGCAATAACACAGTAGGGAGTAC
>JAYVXJ010000834.1:0-3298 GCA_043785285.1 Chitinophagaceae bacterium | reverse complement strand
ATCTGGATTTTTCCAACGGCCATCTTCCACGGACTTTATATGAAGCGACTCAAATGACGAAGCAGTCACCTATTGCAAAAGAATTATTTGGAGAAAAGTTTACAGCGCATTTCATCTTAACCCGGGAATGGGAATGGAAACAACATTTAAAATCCGTTACCGATTGGGAGTATAGGAGATATTTTGAGATAATTTAGGAATTAAGAATGGACAATCGACAATGTGGAATGGATCTGCAGTATAGTTTAATGTCGCTAAAGGTTTATTTGGTTTTTCAGATAAATATTAACTACTAATAAATACATCATCGCCCATGCGTTTTGAAACCATTTACCAGTATAATTTCCCCACGCTGATTCGGTTTGGTGCGGGGGCGATTAAGGAACTGCCGGATTATTTGCTAAAGAATCATCTGGAAAGACCTTTGCTGGTTACTGATGCTACCATTGCCGGGTTGAAATTCTTCAGGACGATTAGGGAAGATCTTGAAAGGAAGCATCTTTCCGTGGACGTTTTTTCTGATATCCATAAAAATCCGGTCAAATCAGATGTTTATAAGGGTACCGAAGTTTATGATCAGACCAGCCGGGATTCTGTTATTGGTATTGGCGGCGGTGCCGCGCTGGACGTGGCCCGTGCTATTGTGCTTAGGGCAAATCATCGCGAAGACCTTTTTAAATACGATGATCTCATTGGCGGGGATGTGTTTGTAACCAATGATGTCCCGCATTTTATTACCATTCCTACCACCGCAGGAACAGGAAGTGAAGTCGGTCGGAGTGCCATCATCGCAGATGATATTACCCATCAGAAAAAAATTCTTTTTTCTCCAAAACTGCTGTCAAAAGTGGTTTTTGCAGATCCGGAACTTACCCTGGAACTTCCTCCTTTCATCACGGCTGCTACAGGAATGGATGCGCTGACACATAATATGGAAGCCTTTTTGGCAAAAATGGATCATCCCATGTGCGAAGGAATAGCCCTGGAAGGTATGCGCCTGATCAGTCAATCGTTGGAAAAATCAGTAAACCATCCTGACCTTGTTTCAAGAAGTGAGATGCTATTGGCTTCTCTTATGGGAGCCGTCGCTTTTCAGAAGGGATTAGGCGTGGTGCATTCGCTTGCACATCCGCTTTCTTCCCTGTTAGATACGCATCATGGACTGGCCAATGCCGTGAACCTTCCTTATGGTATGGAATTTAACAGGAACGGATTTGAAAACAAATTTAACCGTATGGCACAGGCACTTCAATTAAAGAAAGGGAGTGGAGAGGCCGTGATCAATTATTTATATGAATTGAATTCGAAGATTGGTATTCCGCATCGGCTGAAAGATATAGGGGTGAAAGAAGAGCATATGGAAACCCTGGCGGATCTTGCCTTTGCGGATTTCGCTCATCCGAATAATCCTAAACCGGTAAGCAGGGAAGATTTTAAAGAATTATACCAGCAGGCACTATAAAAATGAAAATTATAAATCCAGCTACAGAAGAATTGATTGCGGAAATGCCGGAGGACAATGTTGCTTCATTGAGCGATAAATTTCAATGGCTAAAGCAGGCTCAGGGCTTTTGGCAGGAGGTGCCCCTGGCAAAAAGAATAAATGTACTTCAACGGTTTTCAAAACTTTTAGAAACCCATATAGAACATCTGGCTGCCGTTCTTACCAGCGAAGTGGGTAAGCCTTTGCAGCAATCCAGGAATGAAGTGAAGGGAGCAATAATCAGAATTCAATGGCTCACCAATAATGCGGAAAAATACTTACAGGAGGAGTGGATGATAACAGCGGCTAATCCGGAAGAAAAAATCGTGTATGAACCATTGGGTGTGATAGTCAATATTTCTGCATGGAATTATCCGTATCTGGTTGGTGTAAATGTATTTGTACCGGCCTTGTTAGCGGGGAATGCCGTGATGTATAAACCGTCTGAATACGCTACGCTCACGGGCATGGAGATCAATAAATTAGTAAAGGAGGCTGGCGTTCCGGAGTTGGTTTTTCAGATAGCCATAGGTGGTAGGGCAGTAGGTGAAGCGCTAATGCAACTCCCATTTGACGGGTATTTCTTTACGGGTAGTTATAAAACCGGGAAGTCTGTTTATGAAAAGGCAGCTCTGAAAATGGTTCCCTGTCAATGCGAGTTAGGCGGTAAAGATTCTTTGTATGTGGCAGATGATGTGGAGGACATTAAAGTTGTAGCTGTAAGTACTGCGGATGGTGCTTTTTACAATAATGGGCAGAGTTGCTGTGCTGTGGAAAGAATTTATGTTCACGAAAAGATCTATGATTCTTATTTGGGAGAGTTTGTGAACGAAGTCAAATCCTGGAAAATGGGACTGCCCACTGGAGAGGGCGTTTACATTGGTCCCCTTAGTCGCGAAGTACAGTTGGGAATTCTGGAGCAGCAGGTAACGGATGCTGTTCAGAAAGGAGCTATTGTGCTAACAGGAGGTAAAAGGGCAGCGCGTAAGGGGTATTATTTTGAGCCTACCGTTTTGGTCAATGTAACCAATGACATGCGCGTTATGCAGGAAGAATCCTTCGGTCCCATAATCGGAATTATGAATGTCGGGAATGATGAAGAGGCGGTGAAATGGATGCAGGATACAGCGTATGGCCTTACCGCTTCTGTTTACAGCAGCAACAGGCAGCGTGCAGAAGCGATTCTGCAAAAATTAAATGTTGGAACCGGTTATTGGAATTGCTGTGACCGGGTAAGTGCGGCCGTTCCCTGGAGCGGAAGGCAACATTCAGGTATAGGGGCAACCTTGTCTCATATTGGTTTGCGTGCGTTCACTAAAACCAAAGCGTATCATTTAAAAAAACAGCGTTAACCTAATTTGCTTAACAAACGCAGTTGCAGCAGCACCGGCCATTCGCAAAGGACCATTTCTCCTGAATTCCCCAAATGCGTTGCCCAGAAGCGTACCTATTTTTATTCGTTTCAGAAAGACCATACCCGGAACTTACGAATATTGTGCCAGATGAATGAGTCTTCTATTTTCTTAGTACTTTCAATAACCTTAATCAATTGTGATGCAAGCTGAGTTATCTAAAAAGGAAAACGTATTTCCCTTTTTACAGGGAGGTGGTGAGATGGGTGCACTAACCAGATCATATGATTGGTCTCAAACTAGTGTTGGATTACCAGGTGAATGGCCTCAAAGTTTAAGCATCCTGGTTAGTATTCTGCTTAACTCCAGATTCCCTATGTTCTTATGGTGGGGAGAAGATCTGGTACAATTTTATAATGATGCCTACCGGCCCAGTCTGGGCAATGCTGGTAAACATCCTACT
>JAYVXJ010000833.1:0-3299 GCA_043785285.1 Chitinophagaceae bacterium | reverse complement strand
TGAAATAATCATCCGGCCATTTCAATTGTTTACCCAGGGCAACAACCACTCCGAAATTCTTCAATGAATTGGTATCACTGAAAGCATACTTGGCGGTTGTATAATTATATCCGCCTGTCCGGAAAGCACTCCGGTATAAGCTTACCGTAAGGGAGTTTCTCTTCTTCCCGCCCAGCCAGGGTTCGGTGAACGATAAATTATAAGATTGATATGCCCTTCCGTTTGCCTGAATTCGTAAACTCAGTTTTTGTCCGTCACCGGTAGGTAATGGATCCCAGGCAGATTTCTTCCAGATATTATTTATAGAGAAGTTATTGAAAGAAACACCTACGGTTCCCGTTACTCCGATTCCCCCGCCCCATCCGGCGGATAGTTCGAGCTGATCAGCCGATTTTTCTTCCACCGACCAGTTGATATCCACGGTTCCATCTTCCTGGTTCGGAACAATATTCGGAGTTACTTTTTCCTGGTTAAAGAACCCGAGAGTGACGATTTCCCGGGTAGAGCGGATGATATCCGTGCGACTGAATTTTTCTCCGGGAATGGTACGGAGCTCTCTCCGGATTACATACTCTTTTGTTTTTTCATTGCCAGCTATGGTAACGTTCTTAATGGTTGCCTGCGGGCCTTCCGTCATCCGGATCTCGAAGTCAATCGTATCGTTATAAACAGCGGTTTCTACGGGATCCACACGAAAGAACAAGTATCCATCATCCAGGTACAGATCACTGATGCCGCCACCTTCCTGGGAAACCTGTTTGCCCAGTTTTTTATTAAGAATGTCCAGATTATATACATCCCCCTTCTTAATACCGAGAATCAGCGAGAGTATGGAATCTGCATATTTGGTATTCCCTTTCCAGACCACGTTCCCGAAATAATATTTTTGTCCTTCATCTACCTTGATGCCAATATTCAACTGGTTTTTGCTATTGTAATACGTGGTGTCCGAAACGATGTTAGCATCCCGGTAACCCATGGAATTATAATATTCAAGCACTTTATCTTTATCCGCTCCATATTTTTTTTCATTGAATTTAGCGGAAGAGAATAGTTTAAAACGAAAATAGGGATCAAGAAATTCTTTCGATCTGGTATACGATAGAAAGCCCCAGTTGTCGATATATTCTTTGAACGTAACAGGTTTATTCATACCGTAGGAACTGGAATCTTTAGGAGGAAAAAGGGTGAACCGGGTCATTTCCTTGGTATCCTTTAATTGCTTTTTCAGTTTCGGGGTAAGGACCGCCTCATTGCCATAAAAACTGATTTGATTTATCCTTACTTTGGATCCTTTATCTATGTTGAACGTGAGTGTTTCGGAATTGGGTGTTTTGGCATCTATGGCTTCAACGATCTTTACCTGCACACCCTGAAATCCCTTATCCGCGTAATATTTTTTAATATTTTCATCAGCGGTCTGTTTCATGTTTTCGGTAATCACACGGCCCTTGATTAGTCCCGTTTTTATTTTCAGTTCATCTGATTCCGTTTTACTGGCACCCTTGAAAATAAAATTCGTCAGCCGTGGTCTTTCCGTTACATGGATCTCTATATAAAGGTCATTGCCCGAAACTTTTGTGTAAAAAATGGCGACGTTTGAAAAAAGATTCTGATTCCATAATTTGGTAATGGCTTTACTAAAATTATCACCTCCAGGTATCATCAGCTTGTCACCAATGGTTAAACCCGAAACGGAAATCAATAAAGATTCATCCAGGTATTTACTGCCGGTAATTTTAATTCCGGCGAGTGTATATTCATGCGGCGCTTTAGCATTTCCCAGGGACAGTAATTCCGGATCAACGGAAACCGGATGCGTGGTATCCGAATCCTGCGCCCTTACAACCGTTATCTTCAATAAGCAGAAAGTGAACAAAAAAACACCAGTCAATAAACTTCGTTGCATCCGGGCGGGTTTTTTAGAGCGGCAAATTAAGGGGATTAATTAAAAGTGTTTGTTAAAATACAGGCTGCATATGCACTACAGCGGATTTATTCTACCTCATTTCTGCCTTTTTCAGATCCCCCGGAGCCGAGTTGCTCGCTGGTTTTTCCAAATCGTCTTTCGCGGCTTTGAAAATCGAGAATGGCCTCATAAAGGTTCTCTTTCCGGAAATCGGGCCAAAGTACGGGGGTAAAAAATAATTCAGCATAAGCCAGTTGATATAAAAGAAAATTACTGATCCGGCATTCTCCGCTCGTCCTGATCATCAGTTCAGGATCCGGGACATTCCGGGTACAGAGGTATTGTTCAAAAGTTTCCTCGGTAATGGTTTCGGGATCCAGCTTTCCTGCTTTCACATCCCTGCCCAGTTGTCTGGCGGCTTCTCCCATTTCCCAGCGGCTGCTATAACTCAATGCCATGATTAAATTTAAACCTGTGTTTCCCCCTGTTTCAAGGATTGCTTCATTCAGGGCCGACAGGGTATTGTCCGGTAACATGTTGATATTTCCAATCACGTGAAGCCGGATATTATTTTTATTGAGCGTTGGCACTTCCTTCCGGATCGTTTGCACGAGCAATTCCATTAACCCGCTTACCTCGCCCGGAGGCCTGTCCCAGTTCTCGGTTGAAAACGCGTATAAAGTAAGATATCCGATACCCAATTCTGCACAGCCTTCCACTACGTCTCTTACGCTCTCCACCCCGTGATAATGTCCAAACAGCCTGTCCTGACCCTGTACCCTGGCCCATCTCCCATTCCCATCCATTATAATGGCAATGTGATTGGGCAAACGTGCCGGATCTATCTTGCTTTTCAAAGACTCCATGCCCCTTTTTGAAGGGCACGAAGGTATACAATTTCTGTGATTAGAGGAGAAGTCAAATTAGCTCAGGATCAGGTGGTTACTTAGCTGTAGGGCAGCGGTAAGAAGTAATATTGAAAGAGAACATGATTTCTGCAAAAAGATATCCGTCATTCTGGTTAGAATATCCTCTCTGTTTCCCCTTTATTCCAATGGGTGTGCCGGTTTCGTTGGAACGATCCTGCATGATGGCAGCAATGGAGGGATCGCCGTTTGGGAGACTGGGGAAATTCTCAATTCCTGCATAGGTTGTGCTCACATCATCCAGATAATCGGTTGTGGTAAACCGATACACGATTTCAATGCCGATATTCATTTTTGGATTGAGATTGTATTTATATCCCACACCCAGCGGAATAAAGGCAGCAATGTTGTTGTAGGGTTTACGGGAAGGGAAGGCGGCTGTTCCCTGACCTTCCGTTCCCAGTTCCCGGAGGTAAATTTTCTGACCCTTATAAAAAGCATAGGGATCAAAACTGAATATACCT
>JAYVXJ010000832.1:0-3299 GCA_043785285.1 Chitinophagaceae bacterium | reverse complement strand
GGCCGACTGGTTTGTGGAACCTTCGCTTACCGGAGCTGACCGCAGTGATCTCTGGAAATTATTATTTAAAACACGAACCGACTCCCCGGTACTTGCGGGTGTGGGAGATCTGCCCATATCTGATTTAATAACGGTTACCGATGCTCAGTGGATTGATCTCGAAACTTATTGCAGAGGCTGCGACAGCGGAAGTCATACGGTACGCATCAGACCGGCAGGCCCGCTGGCAGATCGCATCATATTGGGATCCACATTAAGAATTTTGGAAAACGGCATTCCCGGAAATGTTTTGGAAGCAACGGTAACGGAAGCCCAGTTGAAAAAAATTCAAACAGATGTATTATTGCTTCCGTTAATGGCATACTTACTTTCGTTCCACCCTCATTTACAGGAAAACGTTGGTTCGGCTGCGGGATTAGCGGGAGGAGTAAAATCGGAGACCCAGCTTTTGCTGGATTTTATCAAAGCTCCTGGCATGCTTCCCTTTCTTCCCCTGTTTGGCAAAGTAAGAAACCTGCATCGCTTTGCGCCCGATGCCCTTACACAGCTGGTAAATAATTTTGCGGATTTTTCCCATTCCAAACCGGTTTATCTGATCCTTTATTCCGGGCATGATTATAATTCCGCCTTTCTCAGAAGCCAGTCCCTCTTTGAAAACCTTTTGAAAAACAGATCCAAACTGGTACTCATGCTGGAGGGGCAGGGATCCATTCAGGATATTATCGACAAAGTGCCAACGATCGCGAAAGATTATGGTCAGCCGGATGCAGGAAAAGTAAACCGGATTGCCCAGGTAATGATTGCCGGGCATGGATCAAGCCGTAGTGTTGAATTAGCGGGAACCGGGGCTCCCACGGTCAATGACCAGGGAGAAGTGATCTATAATACGGAGAGTCTCAATCTGGATAATAATGCAGCAAAAAGTGTGAAACTGCTGGAAGTACTTATGGACAACATGGACCCCGCAACGGCCAGAATAGTATATGCAGGTTGTTTGGTTGGTTCAACAGAAGTTCCGGTAAAAGATGCCAAGGGTGTACCGCTGGGAGCAGCAGATATTCAAAAGGAAGTCAATAATCCTGCAAAGAAAAGCCTGGCTGCTTCTACCCGGGATATTGCTGCTGCCAGGAGAAAGGGAGGAATGATGGTGGAAGGAGCCCGTGCATCAGTTGGGCTTAGTGGCTCTGCATCATTAATGGATGCTGCAGGAAACATGCATGTGGATTATACTTATGATCCGACCGCTTTTGGGATTGCCAATGTTTATGTGGCTACAGGAAGAGAACCTGAAGGACTTATGCGGGCGGCGGTGGAATTGGCGGCTATAAGTCCGATAGTAACTGCCAATCAATTGAGACTTCGCAACCTTGTTCCGGCAAAAGATAACTGGTACGATCCGGTTACCCTGATTTTTGTAAGGGAAGCCTTAAACGGTGTTCCGCCGGGCGGTCCTATAGACATAGTAAAAGTGAATCAGCTGGCGGCAATGGCGCCGCATTTCTTTCTGTCTCTTTGGGCAAGCAGGTCTATCGCATTCTTCGGTGCAGATATAAATGTAAATCCGGCAATATCAACCAACTTATATACAGCAATACTGGCTCTTCCCGCGATGGCCGCGCCGGGGGACCTGAAAGCGAAACAGGGCCGGTTTATTATGGAATTGGGCTGGAGCATGATGAACGCGGCAAGGTCTGCCAACGTCATCGCATATCTTGATGGCAGGGCAGACCTGACAACCAAAATACTGGAACAACATCTTGAAATTGCGTGGCTGAATGCTTCCGGATCCAGTGCAAATTTATTTCCTGTCGGAGCAGGAACTACTGATGGAAGAATCAGGCTGGCCCTTGCCTGGATGAATAAAGACAATAAAAATGCAGATGTGAAAGCATTCCTCGACGGACTGGTGAATGTTGCAGGCCCAAGGCCGCGGTTGCAAGCCAATGTACTTGCCCAACTAACGAACGCCGCTGATGAAGATGTGATCCTGACGGTACTGGGCAGGCTTGTTCAGATGATTCCGCCAAAGGGAGGTATCGGGGCGGCCTTACCGGCTGCTAATGCCGATGCTTTTCCCAATGGCAGAGGACCGGCAATGAACGATGTGAGAATTGAACCGAATATTTACACGGCAACTGTTATTCCTCCGGCCTATGTTTTGAATGTAAGAACCCAGCCTTCCATGTCAGGAGATCCTTTTCATTGGCTGAAGCGCGGAGAAGCAGTGAATGTGATGGGATTTGTTCATCCTTGGGCTGCAGTGGATATTAACGGAAAACTGGGATTTGCTCATAAGAATTTCTTATCAGCTCCTCCGGCATAAGATGACATCGGAATTTAAAACGCACTGAACTTTTTATGGAAAGAATAGAGGAAATAACGAAAGAAAAAGGAGTATTGGAAATATGGACTCCGCTTCCGGGGGCTGATGGGGAATATTTTGCTATTCACGGAAATTATATTGCGGGGGCTCAAGCCAACCGGCTTACTGTATGGTATAACGGAGAAAAAATAGTTGAAAGATCTTCCTCTGTAGCGTGTAATAGTTATCCGGTATGGAAAGATGATTTGGTTTTTTGGAATGATAGCCAGATCAATATTAACAGTGGGCGGCAGTTCAGGTTAAGCAAAATGGAAGAAATCTTTTCCGAAGACCTTGGTTTGAATCTGCCTTCAGAAAAAAAAGAAGGGCACCGGCCGGTAACTTGTGCATGGTCACCCGATGCTTGTTTCTTTCTTTTGACCATGGAAGGTTATAGAAATGAAAAAGTTCCGCATTCTAAAGCCTTATTATTAGATAATGAGGGAATCTTCAAAAGTATCTTATGGGAAGGATATGATTTTGCACCCAAAGCAGCTTGTATTGGAAAGGAACGGATTGTTCTGGGCACCAGGGGAACGACAATTTTTGATCTTAATGGAAGACTTCTTGCCACGCTTGCCAGTGACTTGCTTCCCCAACGTATTCATATGGCCGGCGATGGATCACTACTTTTTATTCAAACTTATGAAACAATCACGCTTTGGAATACCGGGACATGGAGCATGAAAGGAATTGTAAAAGGACCATGGCTGAATGCGACTTTAAGTCCTGACGGCGGGACGATCTATGCGATTGATTTTGGAGGGAATTTATTTGTCGCGAACATTTCCGATACCATTGGTCCAATGAAAGAAATACCGGTTCCCGATCCGCTGGCGACGATTGATGCAGGAATGGAATACATCGTGGCTTCCTTTGCAAAAGGTGACGCTATAAGATGGGTTTTAAGAAAGGAGTTGGACAGATTATGAAAAAA
>JAYVXJ010000831.1:0-10662 GCA_043785285.1 Chitinophagaceae bacterium | reverse complement strand
TGCATCCTGGTTGCTGGAGCGGCTTTCGTCGATTGAAAAAGGGGGAACGGACGATGAAAAAATAAAAGAGATCGGAAAGGCGATAAATAGAAATGATCCCGGACCGGGTGGATTCTATGATCAATTCGGTGACCCTCATAGCTGGTACCGCATCATACCCGGACAGGTGTCCTGGTCAGAGGATCCGGGAAACCTGGAATCGCCGCATACCGGTTTCGGGACGGGGCTCGAAGGTATTAGCTGGCTGAATAATCCTTCAGCGCCGGATTTTAAAGGCAGGATCATTCCCAAAAGTTGGATGACTCAGGCGATGACCCTGTATGGCGTTCCTTTGAAGATTCATTATGACGGACTGGATTCCGGTTCGGATTATCATATCCGGATAGTCTATACCGGAAGGTTCAAATCGCATATAAAAATGATGACGGATGGCGGGTATTTGATTCATGATTTCATCAAAACCGGGATAAAGCCGATGTTTGAATTCGATTTGCCTAAGTCTGCGATAAAAAAAGGACAGGTAACTTTTATCTGGATTTGCGAGGAAAAGGACCGGGGAGCACAGGTAACAGAGATGTGGCTGATAAAAAAATAAATATTTTGTATGAACCGAAAAAAAAATGCTTTACTGGAGAAACTGAAAGCGGGTAAGAATGTGTATGGTACCTGTATAACGTCTACCGGACCGATGTGGCCGGGCGCGATCAAAAGCCTAGGACTGGATTTTGTTTTTATCGATACCGAACATATCCCTTTGGGCAGGACCGAACTCGCTTTGCTTTGCCAGTTGTTCAAAGCGAATGATATTACGCCTGTCGTGCGCATCTCTTCTCCCGATCCCTATCTGGCCTGCCAGGCCATCGATGGAGGCGCGGCAGGCATAGTGGCTCCATATCTGGAATCAAAGCTGCAGTTCGTTGATCTGGTGGGTGCGGTGAAATATCGCCCCTTAAAAGGGGAATTGCTGACCCAATACCTGAATGGCAGCAAACCCATGTCCGCCGGGTTGCGCGAATACGTAGAGGATTACAATGCGCCCAATATGTGCATTGCCAATATCGAGAGCGTTCCTGCGATGGATAAGCTGGACGAGTTGCTGGATACACCGGGACTGGATGGAGTATTTATCGGTCCGCATGATCTTTCTGTAAGCCTGGATCTGGCGGAGCAATATGATCATCCCGATTTCGAATCGGCGGTAAGAACGATCATCCAAAAAACCCGGGCCAAAGGGCTGCATATCGGGATCCATTTCTCCCTGGAACCGGAACGCCAGGTGAAATGGATGAAAGAAGGCGCCAATATCGTGGTGCATAGTTTTGACATCGCGCTCTTCCTGCAAAGGCTTCGCCAGGATATGAGCATTATCAAAAAGGCGGCAGGGGATTTAGCAGCTGAAGGTCTGGCTGAAAAGTTGGTTGTTTAAATATATGGAACCGCATTATGCATAACTTTTAAAACGCCGATTAAGAACAACTCTATTTCCAGAAAAAATTTCCTGCAAAACAGTGCTTTAACTTAATGAAAATTGATATGGCAAAAGAGGCTGAAATAGCCGGCAAAGAGCATTTGGTTGACTTACGAATGAAAATCATCCAGGGAATAGACCCTTTTAAATCCAATGCCGCCGAGTTGCCCCTCCATCATTTGGAAGATAATAAGAAGGCCATGGAAAAATATTTGGAAAAAGATCCGCAGTAGCCTGTCATTTGGGTTTTCCTGTACGTTTAAGTTGAATAAAGTCTGTTGATTTATTTTTTCATTGTCTTATTTAATGAATCAACAAGGCCTCCTCAATCCTCTGTGGGGGAACCCAGACTTTCCGATCTTTTATTTCCCGGTTTGTTTAAATGAATAGGCAAAACACCAGCCATCTCACCGATAATATTCACCAATTCCGACCCTGTTGGGATAACAATTTTAGCATTCGATTTAAGGGAATTTTCAAGCGCTTCCAGCTTTCTTAATAATTGGGCATTACCTGTGAAGTATTCATCAGCCGCCTCATTTACCAGCTTAATTGCTTCCGCTTCGCCTTCAGCATGCAATATTTTTGCGCGTTTATACCCTTCTGCTTCTTTTATCTTTGCCCGTTTTACTCCATCAGCCACTGTTTCTGTTGCCGTTGCATAGTCAATTGCTGCTATTTTCTCATTTTCTGCCTTTACCACTTTATTCATCGTTTCCTGTACATCATGAGGCGGGTCTATTTCTTTTAGCTCGGTTCTGACGATTACAATTCCCCAGCTTTCGGTTTCGTTTCGAAGTGTTTTATGTAACTCAGCATTAATTTTACCTCTTTCACTATTTGCAGATCTTAAAGTAAGTGTTCCTATAATATTTCTAAGTGTTGTACGGGCGAGATTAACAATTTGCAATTTATAGTCATTTACATTATATACAGAACTCTTTACACTATCCTCTGATTCTATAACTCTGAAATAAACCTGTGCATCTACTCTGGCATTCAGGTTGTCATTGGTTATAATTTCCTGCGGCTGGGCATCTACCATTTGTTCGGTTATATTAATTTTATACATTTTATCGATAAAAGGTATAATCCAATGAAATCCCGGTTTAGCAAACTTGCTGTATCGTCCGAGCCTTTCAATCAAACCCCGGTGGGTAGGCCTTACTATTTCTACACCGGTAAAGAAAAATACCAATATTGCACCGATGATTATTAAAAGTGATGTATCCATATAAAACTCCTTTTTAAATTGCCTGAATAGCAATATTTCTGATTACGATTTCCTTTACCAATTTTCCTTTCGGGATAAAGGTAAGATGATTTAAATGGAAGATTTTTTTATCTTTATTATCCAATAATCAACTGTTTCCGGATGACCCTTATACATCGTTTACTAATTCTTTAAAAGATGAAAAGGCGCATGATCAATTTTATACTGAATCTTTTTTTGCTGGTTTTGCCTTGTGCTGCATGGACGCAAAACATAACCATCACCTATACAGAATGCAAAAAAGACTTCACTAATCCGGAAAGAGGTTTTTACATTCCATCGGGAACCAAAGCAAGTAATTTTATCTTGCTCGATACAAAAATATTGACGGCTTTTCGTAATGAGCCGCAAAAGTCAGGAAAAGCCAGCTATTCGGTTCAGGTTTCAATCATTCTTCGCGGCTACGAATTGGATACATTTAAAAATAAACCCTTATCTGAATCATTTTTAAACAACCTTCAAAAAGATTTTGATGTGGTAAGATCTGCCGGGTTGAAAATGATTCTTCGTTTTGCCTATACAGATAAAGCAAATACTGGAAATTGTAAAGATGAATATCATATTTGTCCGCCTTATGGTGATGCACCAGAGCATATTGTACTTAATCACATACAACAATTGAAGCCTTTGCTGCAAAAGAATGCAGATGTAATTGCTGTTATGCAGGAAGGCTTTATTGGCATTTGGGGAGAGCATTTTTATACTGATTATTTTGGTGATCCTTCGGCCAATGGTATAGGCAGGATATCAGATAGCAGCTGGCTTCAGCGCAACGAAGTACTGAAAGCCTTACTGGATGCTTTGCCGGCAACCCGTATGCTGCAGGTACGTACGCCACAGATAAAACAAAAATTTGTTTATGGACCATCGGCATCTGTAAACAGTTCGCCGCTATTGCTGTCGGGAGCATTTAATAGATCATATTCGTCCAGAATTGGTTTTCATAATGATTGTTTCCTGGCCTCCCCGGATGATTATGGCACTTATTATGATTATGGTAGTTCTTCCCAATCAAAGCAGCCTGCCAGTGAAGTACTCAGAAAATATATTAAAGCAGACACGAAATTTACAGCCGTGGGCGGAGAAACCTGTGATGATGCTTTTAGCCCCCAAAACGATTGTGCACCCAGTGGCTATGCAGAAGAAGAAATGCGGAGCATGCATTACAGTTTTTTAAATGCCGGATATAATACGAGCGTGAATAATGATTGGGACAGTGGCGGATGTCTGAATAGCATTAAACTAAAACTAGGCTATCGGTTTGTTTTACATAAAGCCGTATTTCCAGTGAAAGTGGAAAGATCTGTGCCCTTCAAATTCCAGCTGTTGATTGAAAATATAGGTTATGCCTCGCCTTATAATCCCCGTTCCGCAGCGATTATCTTCAGAAATACCGTTACTAAAAAAGAATTTATCGCAACCTTAGATGTTAATCCGCAGCTTTGGTTCACGGGTACGTACCTGGTCAATCAGGCAATAAAAATTCCGGCTGATATAACTCCGGGAAACTATGCACTATACATATCGTTACCCGATGCCAGTGTTTCGCTGTCTAAGAGGCCGGAATATGCTATACAATTGGCGGACGAAAATATGTGGGAAAACGTTACAGGCTATAATAATCTGAATCATATTGTTCGGGTAGAATAATGTTGCCAACGTTAAACTCCGAATTAGATTTTTTTAAATAATACTAATTTATCATTGATATAAAATAATATATCCTGATTGCTGGCACTTCTACCGATACGATAGGATGGTCAGTAGCGATGAATGACTAATTGAAAGCCGATTTTTGCAAGTATTTATTTTAATGAATATTATTTTCCACAATCCACCAATCCTCCGACAACAATTTATTTATTAAAAAAATCCTTAACCGATTTTTTGTTTCCGTTTGAATTACCCGGATACTATTTTCGTGTATTTCGAGAATCGAAAACCGGTTAGCTTTCTGTTCATCAGAATTATCATATAATATAACGCCTTTATTTATCTCATCCAAGGAGGAAATCTTTTGCAGCATAACCTTAATTTTAGAATTATAAAATAAACCTTCCTAAAATTAACTATTGATGGTAAAGTCAATCTTAGTTTTATGTTAATAAATTATGGTTAACAATAAGATTGCAGTTCAATAACAATTGGAAATTGATGTCACTAAAGGTTTTTCCATCCAGCCGGAACTTTTATACAGTGTGAAAGGGGCAAAGGATACGTACAGCAATTTCATTCAGGGTAATGGGCAATACCGGTTCAACCTGGGATATATTGAAATGCCCTTGCTTGCGGTAATCAACCTGGCGAAGAATTTCAATCTGCTGGCGGGTGGTTATGCCGCCTATCTGGTTTCCGCCAATGTGAAAGACGTGGACAATACTGGTAGCATCAATGGTGCAACTACCCTGAATGCGAATAATTTTCAACGTTGGGATTACGGACTGGCGGGCGGACTTGGATTTGATATTGAAAATTTTACCATCGGAGCCCGTTACAATTATGGGTTGAGCAATATCGGGAAATCCGGAAGTCTATCCGGTGATCTGATCAAAAATTCCAAGAATGCCGATTTATCCATATATGTCGGATTCGGATTCTAAGTTCATGAAAAAGGGGAGCCTTATATTTAAAGGTCCCTTTTTTTGTTGACTATTTTCCCCTTATTTCAGCATCTTTTCTAATACGATATTAATTACTTCAAAAAGGATTAACGCAATAATAATCCATTCCAGAAGATTGCTTTTTCTATACTGCAGGAGATCTTTAAACAATTCCAGATTTTCCTTTACAATTTGAAGTCCTTCCTGAATGGTTCTGAATCGTTCCTGCAAGTCAAATGTGCGTTTTAAGCCCTGGTCAAGTTTATTTAAATTTTCATTCTCCCAGGTTTCCGGTGGAGAATCGAAAATAAAAAGATTCTCTGATATCCGGTTTTTCAGATTGAGCGTTTTCCCTATAAACTTCTTTAACCCAGTTCCTGAAATATAGAGCTTTCCTCTCTTTTCCAGGTTTTGAGTTTGTTCATTCGTCTCTTTAAGAAGCAGGTTGGTCAGGTCGGAATAGTAATCGAGTGCAACGGACTGTGAAACATTCAGCATGATCAGTCGCAGCATGTCCGTATCCGGGTTTACGATTTCAATTTTATTATACCCGAATTTATTTTCTTTCGCATCGGTGTCAATTTGAAAATCCTCACTTAATTTTTCCTTAAAAAGATTTTTGCAATAGGGGGTAAGGGAATATAAAAACTGATTGACGCAATCATCGGATGCATTTAAAAAACAGACGACCCCATACTTAAAAACATAGGTGTATGTATCCGGAATTATTTTATAAAACACTTCATCTGCATCTTCATAATGCAGATCTCCCTTAAAGGAAGCTTTAAATTGTTTGATATCGATACTGTCAGCTATCTGATAAGAGCGTACTTGTAACATGAAGACCTTTTATTCAGCTGGTGCCTGGTAAAGGTCAAACAAATTGTTTACTGAACAATATGCGAATTTATAAACCCGCCCAACCGGTTATAGCCCTGTTCATTAGGATGCAGCCCGTCTGAAAACAAGGACTCATCAATTTTTTTGTCCTGCTTTAAAAAGAGTTTTCCGGCATCTGTATAATGAACCTTTTTCGTATACTTGATGCTGGCAAGCTGCGAATTAAGTTTCACAACTCTTTCTTCCATTCCTCTACGTGGAAGAATGCCCAGCAATAAAATAGGCAAAGCAGGTTGTTTTGCCTGTATGGCCATAATTAAAAACCGCATGCCTTCAATAATTTCTTTATCACTGTTACATTGCAAATTATTAGTGCCAATCATCAATACAATTTGCTTAGGCGTTATGTTATCAAGCTCCTCGTGATACACACGCCATAAAACATTTTCAATTCTATCCCAGCCAAATCCCATATTCACCGCATTCCGGGATTCAAAATATTTTTTCCACGAATTACTGCCCCAGGCGTGTGGTGCAGCAGGCACTCCGCCCCAATAGTGTGTAATGGAATTCCCTATGAAGGCAATTTGTGGCGAATGAGATTCATTATAGGTGAGCACTTCATTGTGCCTTGTTTCCCAATCATAAGTTGCTGCATCTCTTCGTTGTGTTACCGGGATGGTTATTGAAATGCCGCCAACAGGTTCGTTTAATATGGTTCTTATTTTTTTTTCATAAGCATCAGCATACCCCATCATACCTATATCATTGGGATGAGTGCCATCTACAGTGGATTCAATATCCAGGTTTATCTCTTTTTTTGAAAGCCGGTATATATTTTTAACTCCACTGGCAACCAACGAATCAAATATTTCACGGAATGCGGTATTGGCGTCCTGGCATTCTTTTTGACGGATTGCATTCGTGCCTTCGTTTGTGTATCCTGCGTGATCTGTTAATAAAATGGGCACATGGGGTCGTTTATTTTGCAGCAATTGAATCGCATTTACTATACGCTTTTTTATTTCATTTGAAGAAAAGGCTGGAGGAACCAAATTTGGCAGACAATCCAACACAACTATTTTTGCGTCAACCTCAGTTATCAGTTCAAGCACTTCTTTTTCTAATCTGCCATTCCCTGAAAATCCTAAATTAATCAATGGCCTGTCCAATTTCCTTCCCAGTATTGCCGGCCATGCAAGGCCTGGACGGGAGGCACAGCCTCCTTGCGCAATAGATGTTCCGTATAGCACAACGGGCTTATCCTTACGTGCCGGTATTGGTTTAAATAAACTTTCTTCAGGCACGGTTATCTCCATCCATTTGACGGAATTATACAAAGGCAGGTACATGTCATATTCCCTGTTGTTGACGTGCTGATCATTCGAAATCAGGTTTGTAAACCGATACACTATAGTATCACCAAAGGAATATTCACCGGCACACCAAAGCCATTTGCCATCAATCGTTTTTGAATACATATCCACGCCACTTACTCCTGTTGCAGGCATGTGCGGCATTTGCATCCCGCCAGTCACGGTATATTTAATTATAATTTCGTTGGCATCTGTTATAAAACGCAACTGAAGTCCCGCAGCATTTTTTGAAAGATCCCAGACGTCCTTACGGACGGTATTTTCAGCTCTTGCAGGCAAACGATCGTACTCGTTTTTTACTTCCTTTGGCCAGGCCTGACCTTCCAATACCGGAAATGCACTTGAAGCGGGATTCCAGGATTTATATACTTTTGGGGTCTGTGCAAGTCCAATTTGAAAAAAGAGAATAGCTAGTGTAATGCTTATGCTATTTCGTTGAGCAGTTGAAAATATCCGGAGCAGTCTTGTAATAAAGTCAAAATTCATTTTCATTATAATGAGTCAGTCTAAGGCAGCAATCACATTATTTTTTCTTGTGGGAGTTCATTTTTCTGCTCCAGCAGCTGTCTTAAGAATTTGGTGGATTCTTTTTCCGTATTCACCATATCGCAGAGTGTAATTTTATCCAGCAATTGGTCAACCGTAAATTGGATCATTTTCCAGAGGGAGCGGGCAGAGCAATCCACAGAATTAGTGCACAGGTTCAAACCACCGGAATGAAGACCGCAAAAATCCTGATCAAACAGCACGCCACCTAATGCTTTCAGCACTTCGCGGATTCTTATTTGTTTTGCAGGCGTTGCCAGCACATATCCGCCTTTATATCCGGGTGTGCTATTGATAAATCCGGCCATCCGGAGCGTGCGTGTCAGTTTCGCCACATAGTGACTACTCAATCCTTCAGCCTTACTCAATTGCGGAATGCTCATGCCTTCCTCCGTCTGACAACCGGCAATGCGGATCAGAATACGTAAACCAAATTCTTCCTGTGCAGTTATTTTCATGTAATGAATTATCGTTTATCCATTTTTAAAGCATGCCCAATTCCAGTTGCGCCGTTTCGGACATCATGCTTCTGTCCCACGGCGGACTCCAGGTAACTGATACATGTACATCATTAACGCCTTCAATCAATCTGACCTTCTGGTCCACTTCAACGGGCAATGATTGTGCTGCCGGGCAACTGGGCGCCGTTAACGTCATGACGATCTGCACATTGTTTATAGGTAACACATTTACCTCGTATACCAGGCCCATCTCGTAAATATTCACCGGTATTTCCGGATCATAGATGGTATGCAGGCATTCAATTACCTTTTCTTTCAGTTCTTCCGTGCTCATATTCTTTTGTTGAACTGTTTTTTATTTTATAAGCTAAGGCAAAATGTTTCATTTGTTTTACCATGGACAATAAACCATTGGAACGGGTTTGCGCCAGGTGGGTGTTCATCCCGATCTCCTGAATGAAATCCAGTTTGTCTTTCAGGATATCATCGGGGGTGTGCCCTGATAAAACCCGGATCAGCATACTGATCAACCCTTTTACAATCATAGCATCACTACCTGCTTTAAAGAAAACCCGCCCATCCTGATAGTCAGATGCTAACCATACAGTCGACTGACAACCTTTTACCTTGTTCTCATTTATCTTAAACTGATCTTCCAGCGGAGGAAGTTTTTTTCCCAGGTCAATAATATATTCATACTTATCATCCCAGGAATCAAATAATGAAAACTCTTCCACTATTTCCTTTTCTGTATCTGCTATCGTTTTCCAGGTACTCATTCCTCAGGATAACATTTTTATTGCTTTCTTCAAACCCGTCACCAGTTCATCCACTTCCTCCCGGGTATTGTATACAGCAAAAGAAGCGCGGATGGTGCCCGGTATTCCGAAGCGTTGCATCAGGGGTTCTGCACAATGATGGCCGGTTCTCACCGCGATGCCCCGGTTATCCAGCAGAATCCCGATATCCTGAGGATGTACTTTATCAATCACAAAAGAAATCAAACTCACTTTCTCTTTGGCCTGGCCGATTATCCTTAATCCGGGTATCTGTTCCAATTGCGCCGTTGCATACAGCAATAGTTCATGTTCGTGCTTCCGGATCTTCTCTTTCCCTGTTTCATAGATAAACTGCAGCGCTGTTTTAAAGGCAATTACATCAGCCATATTGGGCGTTCCGGCTTCGAATTTATAAGGCAGGTCGTTGTACGTGGTTTTTGCAAATGTTACTTCTTTGATCATTTCGCCACCTCCAAGAAAAACAGGCATGGCTTCCAGGATCTGTTTCTTACCATACAATATTCCAGCGCCGGTTGGTCCGTATAGTTTATGGGTAGAAAAGGCAAAAAAATCGCAATCCATTTCCTGAACATCAATATCCAGATGTACGGTTGATTGTGCGCCATCTACTAAAACGACTGCCCCTGTTTTATGCGCCAGATCAATAATTTCTTTAACCGGATTAATCGTGCCCAGTGCATTTGAAGCATGGACGATGGAAACCAGCTTGGTTTTCGGGCTCAGCAGTTTTTTATATTCATCCATTAGTAATTCCCCGCTATCGTTGATGGGAATTACATTCAGTACAGCGTTTTTCTCTTCACAAAGAATCTGCCAGGGAACAATATTGGAGTGATGTTCCATCGTAGAAATGATGATCTCATCACCGGATCGAATGTTTTGCCTTCCCCAGGTATAAGCGACCAGGTTTATGCTTTCTGTAGTCCCCCGGGTAAAAATAATCTCCTCCCGGTATGCTGCATGAATAAACTGTTGCACGGCATCGCGGGTTTCTTCAAAAGCTGCCGTTGCTTCCTCCGCCAGGGTATGAATGCCCCGGTGAATATTGGCATTGTAGTTTGTATAATAATTTACCAGCGCATCAATCACTACCTGTGGTTTTTGAGCGGTAGCTGCGTTGTCAAAATAGACCAGCGGCCGGCCTTTCACTTCCCTGTTTAATACCGGGAACTGTTTGCGGATGGCAGCGATATCCAGATTTTTTCTTATAGTGGTTGAAGGCATCATGATATATCAGATTCTAAACGTTCTACAATCAAACGCTCAACATAAGCGCGGATAGGAGCGGGCTTGATATG
>JAYVXJ010000830.1:0-3305 GCA_043785285.1 Chitinophagaceae bacterium | reverse complement strand
TTTCATGTTTTTTAATTTAGAGTACTATTTGTTAGTAGTTACAGGCCAAAGATCAGTACTAAGCATAACATAGAACATTGTTTTATGTTGAATGGCTGATTTTACTGATAATCGGGGGATAGTTGCTGAAAATAGGACGCAACTATTTCAATAAGGTTGCAGTAAGAGAGAAAATTTGGGATGAAAGGCAGAGATTTCGGGGGCAGCGGTCATAATATAGGGTGATCGCTCTGGATGGGTGTTTTATACCGGTTCTTCAAAACAAAATATAGGACTGTGCCCAAAATTACAAGCAGGGTGGAGATAATTTCTGCCTGGGTTGGGTGAAATCCAAGGATCGAATACCGGGTATTGACCCGGATTTTTTCTATAAAATATCGTTCAATGCCATTTAAAACCAGGTAAAAAGCGAATAAAGTCCCTGGAACTTTGAATTTTTTTCTGACAGACCAAAGCAGAAAAAACAAACCAATACATATAATGGTCTCATAGAAAGACGTAGGAAAAACAGGTAATGGCAGGTAGCTGCAATAAGGGCCCATGCAGCCGGGGATTTTCACGCCTTCACTGATCACATTATGCGGATAGGAATAAGCAAATAACCAATTGGGTAAAAAAGAAGGTCCTTTTACGGCCAGGTGGGAAACATTTAAGGAACCGAACTGGCTCAGGTAAAAATCGCTGTTTCTGGCAATGACGGAATGAAGGTTATCCATGCTGCCAGCAACGGTTTTTAGATTTGAATCAACGGCATAAGCACTGTTGATGATTCCCCAGTCTCCGTCTCCGGCAGTCTGGCAACCGATACGTCCTGTGCCGTAAGCCAGTATCAGCGCCGGAGCAGCAGCATCATTCAGGTGCCAGATTCCGATTTTATGTTTACGTGCAAAATACCAGATGGCCAATGCGGCGCAGATCAATCCGCCGTAATACGTGAGACCGCTGAATGAAAGCAGCGATTCTATCGGGTTCCTTACAAAATCATCCCAGGTTTCGAGGCTATTGAAAATCTTCGCTCCTACAAAGCCAAAGATGGCGCCCAGAATAATGATATCCCCTACCCGATCGTGCGGCCAGATCCGGATTTTTCTTTCTTCCGGCTGGGGAAGTTTCTGTTTGTTTTTCTCCCACCATTTCATTCCCGCGAATAACAACCCTAAAACAATACCTGCCAGCCAGTTTCCTTCAGATGAAAATATAAAGTCCGCCGGGTTTTGTGATACCGGTGCATTCGAAGTAAATAGTCCGACGATCTTATAGCCTAATATAAATCCCAATATAAAATTCGTGAGTATCTCGCCGGGTCCGGCAGGTTTTCCCACCACCCTGATTTCTTCTTCGGCTTGTAACAGTCCCTGGCCCTCTTTGCGTTTGAGTTCACGGGCCAGCACTACAGCGGCCAGGATAAATGACAGCGCGACAAAAAATCCAAAGCTGTTTATAAAATGCAGGAACTTCCAGTCAACACCAAAAAGATCCTTAAAAGCGTAGTATAGATTTGGATACATAGGAGTTGCAAGATAAGGCTAAAAAGTTGACAGAAGCTTCGTAACCTTGTCTCAAAATAATACCGGTTATGAAAAAAATAGCTGTCATTGGTGCGGGCGCCATGGGTAACGGTATAGCTCATGTGTTTAGTCAGCATGGCTTCCCTGTAAACCTGGTTGACCTGCATTCCGCGCAGTTGGAAAAAGCAATGGGCATCATTGCAAAAAACCTGGACCGGCAGGTGCAGAAAGGAACGCTGACTGCAGAAGAAAAACAGCAAACCTTGCAACGCATAATACCGGTTGCTGATTTGAAAACAGGTGTTGTCGAAGCCGATCTTATTGTGGAGGCCGTTTCAGAAAATGCAGCTATCAAATTGAATATTTTCCGGGAACTGGATAAGCTTGCCTTACCGGAAGCCATTCTCGCCAGCAACACTTCTTCCATATCCATAACCCGTATTGCAGCAGCAACCACACGCCCTTCTCAGGTTATCGGCATGCATTTCATGAATCCGGTTCCGGTGATGAAGCTGGTGGAAGTAATCAACGGATACGCAACTTCAACTGCAGTTACCCATACCGTTACAGAAATAGCAAGGCAACTGGAGAAAGTTCCCTGCGTGGTAAATGATTATCCGGGGTTTATTGCGAACCGCATCCTGATGCCGATGATTAATGAAGCCATTATCAGTCTCCATGAAGGCGTAGCCGGCGTGGAAGCCATTGATACGGTAATGAAGCTTGGCCTGGCGCATCCCATGGGTCCCCTGCAGCTGGCGGATTTTATCGGATTGGATATCTGTCTTTCTATTTTGAACGTTTTGCATGAAGGATTCGGGAATCCGAAATATGCGCCTTCACCCCTGCTTATTAATATGGTGAATGCCGGATTTTTGGGTGTGAAATCGGGGGAAGGGTTTTATGTGTACACGTCTGGTTCTAAGGAGATGGTGGTGAGTGGGAGGTTTCCTTAATCTCGCTCCATGGATAATTCAGTGGACATTAGTGTTGCCTTCATAGTCATTCATAAAATACCTAACCATATCAGAAAAATAAGACTCCGTTTTTGAAAGTACGGCATGCTGCAACACCGGCGAAGCAACTCCTTCCGGTATTTCCAACTGGTTGTTCGTAATTATGCGGACTTCATCCCATAATCCGGAAACTATGAATGATTGCAGTAATTCCGGGCCGCCTTCAACAAGCACACTTAGTATGTTCAATGAATACAGTGCTGATAAAATCTGCGGAATTCCAGGTTTTTCTCCGCTGATCTTTTTATAAATTAAATTCCCCGATTCAGTTTCTTTTTGTTCATTGAGAATAATCGTGGGAACTAAACCGTCGAATATTTTTAGTGTATCCGGAAGCCGGAGCTTTCTGTCCGGCACAATCCGAACTGGATTTTTCCCAGGCCATAATCGGGCAGTCAGCATTGGATCATCCAGCAAAGCTGTTTGGGTGCCAACAAGGATTCCAGCTTCTTCACTTCTCCATTTGTGTACGAGCCGGTTGGAATAGTCATTGGAGACAGGCAACCGCTCACCCGGTTTCCCGGCCATTTTATGATTTGCCGATTCGGCCCATTTCAAAACTATATAAGGTCGTTTTTTTTGATGGAAAGTAAAGAAGCGGCGATTGCTTTCTTTAGCCTGCTTTTCCAGCACAGGAAAAACCAGTTCCACTTTATTGGCAGACAACTTTTCGATGCCTTTTCCATCTACCTGGGGGAAAGGATCACGGCAACCAATCACCACTCTCGGTATCTTTTGCTGTATGATCAAATCCGCACAGGGAGGCGTCTTCCCATGATGC
>JAYVXJ010000829.1:0-3313 GCA_043785285.1 Chitinophagaceae bacterium | reverse complement strand
AAACAATCTTTTAGGAAATTTTAATACCCGGGGTTTTGCTTAATCTTTCCATTACTGGCATCAATTTCTTTTTGTGGGATAGGGAATAAAAAATACTTATCATTCCAGATTTTACCATCAGCAATTAATGTACTCTTTAATCTTCCTGTTCTTTTTAAATCGAACCAGCGTACTTCTTCAAAATTTAATTCAAAGAATCTTTCAGATAAAACAGCATCTCTGAACTGGTCTTTAGTCAATCCTGCTGTTAAGTTAGGTAACAATGCCCTGTTACGGATTGCATTAATATTAGTGTATGCAACAGAACTTGGACCATTCACTTCATTTTCAGCTTCTGCTAAAATCAATCTTAGATCTGCATAACGAAAAACGATATAATCGTTGCCATGTCCATCTGCGCTAACGCCTGCTGGATCTCTCCATTTACCGGCGTAGTATGTAGTTTGACCCGGTGCAGGGTTAGAGAATGTGGTTTTTATCCTGTCGTCTACTGCGTTATACCTATTATAAACACCATTTTCAATATTAGAAATACCCCAACCTCCACTACCACCAGAGGCAAATGGATCACCTGGGCCCAATACTAATGGTTCCATACGCATACCCTGCTGGTCTTTACGAATGTATTGTATAGCAAAAATAACCTCACTATTATTTTTATTATTTACGTCAAAAACTTTATCAAAAGTAGGAGTAAGACTATATGCCCCGCTGGTAACTACCTCTTGTGCTTTGGTAAGCGCATTTGGATAGTCCTTTTTTGTGAGGTACACTTTTGCAAGAAAAGCACTTGCAGCCCATTTGGTTGGTTTTCCCGCAGGATTGGTTGCCGGAAGGCTTGCTTCTGCATCTTTAAAATCAGCAATTATTTGAGTATATACTTCATCTGCTGTATTTCTTGGGATATCAACTTCATCGGCCCTTTTAGCTTGAGTTATCCTCAACGGGACATCGCCAAACATTTGTACCAATAAAAAATAATTAGTTGCCCGTAAAAATTTAGCTTCCCCTATGGCGGCTTTTGTGAGCGTTTTACCAGATGTATTGTCAATAGCCGATATCTTGGCTTCGTTGTCAATAACAAAGTTAGCGTTAGCTATACTTTGATAATAAGCTGTCCACATATCATTTAGCTCATTGGCAGCAGGTGTATAGGTAAGGTTGTCAAACTGCCCCCATTGCGATAAAGCTGATGTACCTTCATCGCTGGCGGAATTTAGCACAAAAGTGCCTGCTTGCTGATAACCACCGCAACACGCCTGTATTGGCCTGTACATACCGGACAATGCGGCATCCACATCAGCTTTAGAACCAAAAAAATTCTCAGGGGATAGTTGTGAATAAACTGTTTCACCCAGCTTTTTACAACCGGTAACGATTGAAAAAAAAAGTACCAGCGTGTTTAAAAATAGTATGCTTTTCCTTTTCATATAATTAATTTAAAAAATTTAAAATCCGAGATTTATTCCAAATGTGTATGTTTTGTAAATAGGTACCGTAAGGTTATCAATATTCCTGAAGAGGTTGCTTTGGGCATAGCTGTTAACTTCAGGGTCGAAGCCTTTGTACTTAGTGATAGTAAAAATATTACTGGCACTTGCATACAGGCGTACACTCCTTATAAACTTCAGTTTACTTGTTGATATATTATAACCCAATGTGGCAGATTTTAACCGCATATAAGAAGCACTCTCCACCCAAAAATCCGTTCCCAATTCAGCACCTGCAATATTACTTTTACCTGGGGCAGGGTATTTAGCGCCCGTATTTGTTGGCGACCAGTAATCCAGATTATCAGTTGTACCATGGCTCGACCTTTCTAATGTATAGTGGCTTATATTGTATATACTGCCACCTGATACGCCCTGAATAACGAGATTTAAATCAAATCCTTTGTATGAAAAATTATTTATAAAGCCGTAGGTAAATTTTGGGTTGGGGTCGCCGATAACAGTCCTGTCTTTATCATTAATAATACCATCTCCATTAATGTCTTTTATTTTTACTGAACCTGCAGATGCTCCGGGAACTGCCGGGCCTGCCGCCGCTTCAGCAGCAGACTGGAAAATACCCGTCCTCTTATACCCGTAGAATACCCCAACCGGCTGCCCTTTTATTAAAGCAATGTAATTGAAGGAGCCGCCGGGTACACCAAATTGATATATCAATGTATCTGTACCTGGCAAACCGGTAGATGTAAGCAGTTGTTTATTGTGTGATATATTAAAATCAATATCCCATTTAAAATCTGCATGGTTAACAATACTGCCATGCAATTCCAGTTCAATCCCTTTATTTGATATACTACCAATATTGTCATAAATAGAAGAAAAACCAGAGTTAGAAGGGATAATTTTTTGCTGAAGGAGATTATCAGTGTTTTTAATATAGTAGTTGATACTACCAGTTAAGCGTTGATTGAAGAAGCCGAAATCTACACCAACATTAAACTGCTTTGTTGTTTCCCATTTTAAATTTGGGTTACCCAATATAGAAGGCACTACGCCAGTTTGAAGCACGCCGCCTATCGGGTAGTTATTGAATGCCAGAAGCGATTTTGTTTGAAGAGATTGTATTGCCTGGTTACCGCTTGAGCCATAACTTACCCTCAATTTAAGGTCGCTAAATGCTTTTGATGTTTTCAAAAAACTTTCTTCTTTCAGTTTCCAGCTAAATGCGCCAGATGGAAAAAATGACCATGGCTTACCACTGGAAAATTTACTGGAACCATCATATCGAGCGGTAAAAGTGAGTGAGTATTTATTGTTATAAACATTATTTATTCTCACGAAATACGACTCCAGGACATCTGTAAATTTATTGGTTTGTGTAGGGTATTGTGTAGAACCAGCCTGCATTGCTTCATTTTTTAAATTATCGTTAGAGAAACTGGCAGCACCAGAGGCAATTGATTTATAAGTAGTAGTTTGATAAGAAGATCCAAGCACGGTACTGAATGCATTTTTTCCAAAATCCTTATTTAAGGTGGCAAAGTTTTCTATAAGAAAGCTTAAAGAATTATTTGAGTTTTTTCCGGCAAGGCCACCCACCTGAAAGCCATTAAATGTAGTTTTAGAATTATAATAAATATCACGTAAAAGATTTGTGCTGAAAACACTGCCCCTTACTTCGTAAGTTAACCCTTTTATTATTTTAGCTTTGAATGATATATTGTTCAAAAAAGTTTGTACGGTATTCCTGTTCAAAATATCATTTGCTAAAGACACGGGACTGTAAGCAATGCGTGGGCTTCCAAGATTGCTGGGATCACCTCCAGTGTAATTTAAACTTCCGTCACTTTTATAAACGGGAA
>JAYVXJ010000828.1:0-3325 GCA_043785285.1 Chitinophagaceae bacterium | reverse complement strand
GGTGTTGTGATAAAAGTACCCCAGTGATCAACATGGATTTTACCCGTGGTTACCAACCACACATTCCGGAAAATACCGGAACCTGAATTGATTTCCGGTACCATCCTATGCCGCCGGGTAGACCACCCCCTCCTACTGTTGCCGGATTCTTTTCACTAAATGACCCTTCAATGCTCCAATCATGTGGTAATTGCAAAGATCGCCAGCCTGCATCCTGAAAATGCGCACTACTTGCATTCGGAACATCGCCCAGAAAAAATTTCCAACCTTCATGGAAAGATATCCTTGTTCTTGGGCCTGTTTGCGCAGCAGACGAAAGGCTTGCAACAATAGAAAGCAATAGGATCATTTTTCTTAATCCGGAATAAAACCGAACGTAAGGATAGCCAGTATTCATTTTAAGGTATTTAGTATAAATATAAAATGTTTGATTCACAGCTTCCTTCATTTTCTTTATATAAAAGTTATGCTATTGCATACGTGTCACACAAAGCTAAAATGGATATACCAATTTGCCGGCAGATTACCTGAAAATGGAAAAACGCAAGGCTACGCCGGAAACAGCCGAAGCTTGCTAAAAAGAACATGCAAGTATAATTACAGAAATTTCTGAATGCAGTTATAAAAATCGGAGATACCCGTAGGTGGGAGGATTAAAATGACAATCGCCTACTCTATTAGTCGGATTTTTATATACGCGGTATAGGATAACCGGATTATATTGAATTCCGAAATTATTTTCTCCTGTGACCGGGAGGTCCATAACCAAGCTATTGTTTCTACAATCGGCTTGTTTTGTAAGATTATGGGCTGCCCTTTTCACCTTCCACTATCAACCACCAACATCTCATTGTGCGTCAGGAAAATCAGCCGAAGCACTTGTTTCCGCCCAGCCTTCAATATCCTTTTTCAGCAAATCCAGTTTTGATCTGGCATTTTTCAATGCTGCTTTTCCCAATAACAACCGAAGTGGCGGATCAGGAGATTCTACGGCTTTTACGATAGCTTTTGCAGCGCGTGCAGGATCTCCGGCCTGACTGCCACTATATCCGCGGATGGTGCTTTTATTAGCGCCTGCCGTACCGGAATAATCTTCAATAACCACCGGACTGTCTTTTGCAGAACGCCCTGCCCAATCGGTACGGAATCCACTGGGTGCTACAATAATTACTTTAATACCGAGAGGAGCCGTTTCTTTTGACAGGGATTCGGACAAACCATCCACTGCAAACTTGCTGGCATTATAAAAACCAACTCCGGGAAAACCTACAAGTCCCCCGATAGAAGCAATATTTACAATAATCCCACTTCGTTGTTTTCGCATGATAGGTAATACTTCCCTGGTCATATTCACCAGACCAAAAAAGTTGATCTCAAACATTTTTCTTACCTCCCCATCTTCACTTTCTTCTATCGCACCGAAATAGCCAATGCCCGCATTATTTACCAGCACGTCAATCCGACCAAATTTGTCCATTGTCTTTTTCACCGCCTCTTTAATCTGCTCCGGTTTGGTAACATCCAGGGCCAGTGCAATGGCCTTGTCTTCATGACCCGCAACAATTTCGCTCACATCGTTTATCTTCCGTGCGGTCACCGCTACCCGATAATCCAGCGCTATTATATACCCGGCAAGTTCACGCCCGAATCCGGTGGAGCAACCAGTAATCAACCATACTTTTTCCATATACTACTTTTTAGATGTGCAAAATTAAGCTAAAAAAAAACTTGCACAGGATATAGGCCTCGCCGCTTTTACAGCAGCGCAGCGCAGTAAGAGATCGGTATCCGGAAAGTGCTGGGAGCTCCCATCTCCCGTCTCTGTTTATTGCTTTCCAGGTATTTTCTTTTGCTGGTAGGGATCAGTTGCGGGATTGCCTCCGCACTAGCTTTCTACCTTTTACATAAATGGCTATTGAAATATGAATGCCGGATCGACATTCGTCCCAATGTATTCCTTCTCGCCGCAACTATAGCACTTTTCATTACCCTCCTGACCATCAGTTTTCAGGCAATCAAAGTTGCCATTGCGAATTCGCCATAAAGACCATCCACCAACAACCGAAATGGCGCATTCGGCTTATATTTACACAACACCTGCTGTTTTCCTGATGGCTGATATCTCTCTTGCCCGTTTGAGAAGGGCGAATGCTGTTTATTTTTTTATTTCCGGATTTGGATATTCCAGTTGGACTTCCCGCATTCCTGTAATGAAAGAATCACTTAAACTGAGTGATGCGCATTTCGGTACGCTGCTGTTTATGATGCCCGTAGGACTGATCATTACCATGCCCTTTACCGGTAAACTGCTCGATCATTTTAAAAGCAGGACGATCATGTTATACGGTGCCCTGATTTATAATGTGGTACTCGTATGCCTGGGATTCAGCCCCTACGCCTGGGTACTAGCCATTGTGTTGTTTTTCTTTGGCGCCTCCCGAAACCTCATGAACCTTTCCATGAATGCACAGGCCATCGGCGTGCAGGCACTTTATGATCGTTCCATCATTAGTTCCTTCCATGCCGTTTGGAGTCTGGCCGGGTTCGCAGGTGCAGCCTTCGGATACATTATGGTTGCAACACACGTTATTCCTGGCTGGCATTTGCTGGGTGTAAGTCTTTTATTATCCTCCCTTAGTTTGTATTATTATCGCGACACGCTGGATCAAATACCGGATCAAAAAAACAGAAGACCACTTTTTTCGCTCCCCCCAAAAGGAATGCTTGTTTTCTCCCTTATCTGCTTTGCTTCGATGGCTTGCGAGAATACCATGTACGACTGGAGCGGAATTTATATTAAGCAGGTGCTGCACGGTTCTAATGGGATGGCAACGATCGCATTTGTCATATATATGGTGGCGATGACCGCCGGAAGAATTTTTGGCGACCGGCTGGCGGACAAATTTGGTATTCAATTCGTACTGAGAGGCAGTGGCATATTGATATTCTGCGGATTATTAACGACGGTGCTTTCTCCCTTCATACCACTTACCCTTATTGGATATTTGCTCACCGGCTTTGGCGTATCCTGTGTGGTACCTTTCGTATTCAGTCTCGCAGGAAAAATCCCCATGTCAAATCCCGGCGCAGCCCTCGCTTCTATTTCTTCTATTGGATATTTGGGGTTTTTATTGGTTCCGCCGATGATCGGCTATGTATCGCAATCTTCGAGTCTCCGCGTATCTTTCGCCATCATCGCTACCATGGGATTATTGATTATCGGGCTGAGCAGAAAAATAAGGATCCCGGGGTGAGAGTAAACATTTAATCATTAAATAAAATCCTGGGTGGAAGAACTACCGCTTTAATCTCAATAATGACACCA
>JAYVXJ010000827.1:0-3327 GCA_043785285.1 Chitinophagaceae bacterium | reverse complement strand
AATGCGTTGGATAAATGGCTCGTTCATTATTAATATTTTTGACGGTTGACAGTTGACGGATATCAGGTGCGAATTCAAACATAAAGTCGGTCAACCGTCAACCATCAACTTTTATTATAAAGGTAAGGCATGTAACTTTTTCAACTGACAACCGTAATACATCAAAGAGATAAACAACCGGAAACGGCTTATGACGGTGGAGGACTACAATGATTGTGTAAAACAACATGCAGATGGGCTATACCGGTTCATGCTGAAATCCACGAAACAGGTGGAAGATGCGCGCGACCTGGTACAATCAGCCTTTGAAAAATTATGGGAACACCGCGAAGAAGTGAATGCATTGAAAAGCAAGAGTTACCTCTTTACCATTGCTTATCATAAAATGATCGATCAGAGCAGGAAGAACCGTCGCATGGAATTCCGGGAATCGCTTCCGGAACAGGTGGCAACGGAAAGCGGACCAGCACCCCGGTTGCGACAGGTACTGGAGGATGCGCTGGACAGACTGAATGAAAGACAGCGATCCCTGGTTATGCTCAAAGACTATGAAGGCTATACTTATGAAGAGATCGGTGGGATAACCGGACTGAATGTGAGCCAGGTAAAAGTGACCCTTCACCGGGCGCGGATCCAGTTGAGGCAATACCTGGTGAGTGTGGAAAGCCTGCTTTAAGTAGGAAACCGGGTATGACCATTCTTTTAAAGATGAAATAAATAAAGCATGATCATCAACAGAAATAATTATGAGGACTATTTCCTGCGCTACATCGACCGGGAGTTAAACGGGGATGAACAGCAAATGGTGGAAGATTTTATCCGCCAGCATCCGGATCTCGAAAAAGAACTTACTGCGCTTCAGCAAACGATTGCCATACCGCCTGTAATGGTTTTTAAAAACAAAGATTCTTTACTCCGGGAAGAAAAGAAACGACGCCTGTATCCGATCTATTGGGTGCGTATTGCGGCAGCGTTTATTATTTTGCTTGCCGGTGCCTGGTTACTGCTGCTGACTACAGGTAAAATCGGGAAGAATGATGATTCAACTGCTCATTCAGGAGAAATAGCGGTAAATCAAACAGTGGGTAAGCCTGGAAAGAAATCCCCGGCAACAGCAATAAATAATGCATCAGGTACAAAGGTAAATCCGGGATCTGAAAATACTGCAAATCCAAAAACCGGGTATACTCAAAATGCAGCTTCAACTAAAACAGTAAACAAGGAATCCGGAAATCAGCATTCAGCAAAACAAGTTGAAACTGTACATACTACTGATGCATTATCAGGTAGTTCTTTGAAAAAAACCGGCAGTCAGGCATTGGTGCGGAATGCTAAATCAGATGCATTGCTTACAGAATCGAATTCACCGGGTCAACATACATTGAATCCGGAGGAAATAACTAAGCATGCCCGGATGAATGAGCTTACTGATAGAACAGAATCTGCGAACCAGAACCTTCCGAAAACAACCGTTGATCTTCCTGCTATTTCGCTAAACAACCAGGTACCGGAAACAGCACTCCCGGTTTCAAACCCATCAACCATCAACCATCAACTGTCAACCACCACACCGGCCTCTATAAAAGAAAGCCAACCTGACAATACCATAAGCATCCTGGTATTCAATAATACAAGTAAAGCGGTTAGTGGATTCTATAAAAAGCGAACAATCCGGTCAGATGAAGATGCTACGGCAGACAACCATCAGCGGAAAGTAAGGGTAGCTGTATTTCAATTCAATCTTAAAAAATAATGAAACATTCACTATGGACACGTTGAACACTATGAAACGGGGATTCATCATCCTGGCTATGCTGTGCTTTTCAATTTCCGGTTTTGCTCAACAGGATTCAGCAACGAACGCAGGGAAAAACAATGCAGGGGATACGATATCCAATCCGGAGCATGCAAGACCGGACCATCACCGGCATGGATGGTATTGGGAAAAGTATAATCAGCATTATCCAAAACACATCAAGCCGTCCAACCTCAGTACTAACTGGCTGGTAGTGGATCTGGGTTTTTCGAATTTTAATGACCGGACCAATTATGCCAGTGCCGAAACGCAGGCCTTTGCTCCGGGTGCTGCTGAAAACTGGTTTCATGTTAAGACAAATAAATCAGTGAATGTGAATATCCTGATTTTCATGCAACGCCTCAACATGATAAAGCATGTGGTGAATCTGAAATACGGATTTGGCATTGACCTTAACAACTACCGGTACCGGGGCAATATTAAATACCTAACCAATCCCACACAGGTGATCATGGATTCGATCTCTTATACTAAGAATAAACTCGCGGCAGATTATTTTACTATTCCCGTGATGCTGAATTTCAATTTTACACCTAATCTGCAGGACGGATTCGGATTGAGTATCGGTGCGAGCGCCGGTTACCTGTATGCTGCCCGGCAAAAACTGATCAGCAACGAATTCGGGAAACATAAATATCGCGATGATTTTGATCTACGGCCATGGAAGATTTCCTGGATTGCCGAACTGCAACTCGGACCCGTAAAATTATACGGATCTTATGCAACCCAGAGCATGTTTAAAAAAGGGTTAGATCAGATTCCATATACTGTGGGCATCCGGTTAAGTAATTGGTAAAGTTTCCTTAAAAGGGAATAAATATCTTTTTTAGAATGAATCCCGGTTCCGGCTCAGCCGGGCTCTTTTTTTACTATTCCGTCGAATAATTATCAACATGAAAAATATTTAAGGCACAATAAGCGTTCAAAAACAGTATAAAATACGGCGATATGAACGTTCAAAAGATGATTCTGGTTGGAATGACGGCAGTGAGTTTGCTGGCATTCAGGGATGCGGGTAATGGTAAAGGAACTTCCCATAAACGTTTCTTTCACCGCCAGATCAACGGGAATGTTTCTGTGGTTATTCTAAAAGGATCGTACGAACTCAAAGTGTATGATCAGGATGGCTGGTATGCTACCTACCCGGTTGTTTTTGGAAGTAAGTCGCTCGACGATAAAATGATGGAAGGAGACCGTAAAACACCGGAAGGCGTTTATCATATTTCTTCCAAACGTCCCCATGAAAAATGGGATAAGATGATGCTCATTGATTTCCCCACCCAGGCGGATCTGGATAAATTCAAAACCCGCAAGGCCAAAGGGCTGATTCCCAAAAATGCAAAGATCGGGGGCGGAATTGCTATCCATGGTACCTGGCCACACGATGACATGGCCGTAGATCTGTATCAGAACTGGACAAACGGATGTATCGCCCTCAAGAATGAAGATGTGGACGAACTTTACGAACTGCTCCCCATCGGGGCGCAGGTGGTTATCCGAAAAGAAGGTGA
>JAYVXJ010000826.1:0-3339 GCA_043785285.1 Chitinophagaceae bacterium | reverse complement strand
TTTGTATGGTTGAAGTGAAACCATTGGGCCCGCTCCAGTTCCACAAAAGACCCTGAGAACCTCCAAATGGCGTTGAATAATTACTGGCGTTTAGGTCTCCTCCGTAAAATTGTAAATAAGAAAAACCTGGAGCTATTCCAGCAATAATGGAAGCCACTGGAGGAAAAGTATCAAGGGGAATGACAATGGTATCTTTTCTGGTTGCCGGGCATCCTACAGCGGGTGAGGCCGTCACGATGTAAGTGCCTGGTCTATTGATATTGATTTGAGAACTGTCGCTATTCGAACCCATGATATCTCCATTGGTTGTTTGCCAGTTATAATATCCAGCCGTAGTATTATTAGTAATCTGGATGGTTCCGACGGACCTGTTACAACGAAGCGTATCGGGCTTCAACGAATAATCCATGACTGGGGTACGTAAGAATACCAGGGGGGTAACAAAATCATGCATATTAGAAACAAAGGAATTGGACGACCGGGATTTAAAAAAGATGTTTGAAAATAAAGATTGACAGGCATTTGAACCGAGTTTTGTATATAAGGCAGGGTCGATTCCTATGCGCGTTAAATTCAGGCCTACTTCAATAAATTGTAAAGCCTGATATTGTGAACTCCAGGTTTTGGAACTGTTTTCTGTTCCCCATGGAGTTGAATAAGTAGTGTCCTTTGCGGCAGTAGTAGAATAATTGGCTATTCCGGAACCAAAACTGGTGGATCCTGTTTTGGATACAATTGAAGCATACCCAAAAGCTGGAGTGGAACCATCAAAATTAGTTCCAAATTTGAAATAGACTGGTGTTACTGAAGCAAATGTTGTCTGGCTTACCCAGATACGAACGTCCACTATAGGAGCCATGCCGGGGGAATAATTGACAGCTACAATCATATCTCCTGTTTGTGCCAGATTGCCACTTGCATCAAAGATCCATTGGGTGTGTCCGGCATCCGGCCCACTACTTGAGAATTTACCAGTAGCCGCATTATAGCTGAACGTATTTTTATAAAGTTCGATATCGAAGTATCTGGATCCTGAAGTTCCGACTGTTGTTACACCTGTAAAAAACCACAAGGAATCATGTACGTCTATACCGTCCCGGCGCATATGGGCAAAAACATCTACGAGATCATTCTTGTCGGGAAAACTGGTGCTTCCTCCAGCCCAGTTAATAGGATTATCTCCGTTTTTAGAAGCAGAAGTAAAAGCGGTTGAATCAATCATTGTACTAGATGCAATATAATCCCTGCCATAAGCAGCATCAAGCCATAACTTGCCATTTATCCTGGAATAGAGTGGTACTGACATTTGCTTATTGAAACCAATATTATTCCCAGCTTTTAATAAGGATAAGTATAAAGAAGCATTTGAAGTATCAATAACATTCTTGCCGGAAGGGGAAAAAGAGAACCAGTCATCACTTGTAATCAATCCTGTAGACGGCCCATATTTTACATAGTTGCTGCGGGTATCTCCGTCAACACCAAAATAAGCATTGATATCGCCATTAGTTAATTGCGCGAAGATTTTGATGGGAAACAGGCCTGCAATCAACAACAAGACACAGGTAAAGATTTTCATAGCGGATTATGGATTTTTTTTCACAGGATCAGGGATTACACACTTTGTAAATCCTCAATAAAAATAGGAACTAAAAAAAGTAATTGCAACATTTATACTTGAAAAAAGATGTTTCAATAGGTAACTCCCTGATTAATAATAAAGGAAAAGCAATCAATGCGCAGTCAGGGTAATTCCTGACCCAAATCGGGACTGAAAGTGGAGGGTAATTGTACGAAATAACGGAGAAGTCAATGGGTATTACGATTTCCTAAATCGCTATAAATAAATAATCCTGCTGATTGGCAGGATTATTTATTTATAGGATTTGGCATTATGCCTAATCCTATTTATTTAATATTATACAGACCTTTTGTTTGGGTAAGAATTTTATTTTTGCAACTTAACGGTATCTACTATGGTAATCTGACCCAGAACCACCGAAGCGTTATTTAAAGCAGTTTTATAGGTTGTATCTGAAGGAATGAAAATTAAAGAATAATTACCAGAAGGAATATCCTTTATCAGAAAATTGCCATTTGCAACATCCGTGAACGTTGAGGCAACAGTATCTGTTCCCGAAACAGCCAGAACTGCGGTTCTTACAGAATCAGGAACAACTACTCCCTGAATGTCTCCACCTGACGGAACTAAAGAAATGATCCGAAGAACCGGCTTCAATAAATATTTGCCGCTGTTCCCTGCTTTCACGATTGATCTGGCCACATCAAAATCTAACTTCAATCTATATAGAATACCTCCGGTTACTTCCTGATGCACCTGAACTTTTAAACCGGACTCCTGTGCGCTGGGTATAGTTAAAGCGATCTTTTCATCGCTTGTGGTAACTATTGAATTATTATCACCAAGTATCAAACGGACCTGGCTAATGGTTCCGGCGGGAATAACTGCATCTGCCAGGAGTGTATCTTTACCATTGGTGAGATCAAGCAGGTTATATACTCCGGGATGAGCTCCATTTAAAATGAAGGGCTTAGAACTGTCTCCCATGAGAATCTCTACTTGCTGGATATCTACCCAAACTTCTTTTACGTTGGGATCAGGACTATCAGTTAAGCTTACCTGCAATCTGGATTCTTTATTGGAGTTTTTCTCATTTTTGGAACATGAAGAGAATGAAATTATTGCGATAAGGGCAATAATAACGGCCCGAAGCTGAGTTTTCATAATTTACATTTTTTTTAAATGTTAAAACAACCTAAGGTTGCAAAAACTATTCCACTATTTTGCTATTTATCATATTCAAAGTAACATTCACCTATTAAAAAATATCAAAAATCTTATTCAAATGATTTACCTGTTCAAACACAACATTTTGCAGAAGACTTGTCCACAGCTTTAGTTTTCATTGGAAATCCGGGGGTACGCCAAATGGGAGTCAACGCGGACAACCCGGGAAACCGCGGATGTAATAAAAAGAACATGAGACCAGTTTTGTTTGTTCTCCCGACCGCTTAAAATTTATAGTTTATATTCACCTGCCAATAGCCAAAAATGCTTTTGTCAGACCCGCTGATAGGAACGAATAAACTTCCTGCTGGTTCAATGGAAAAATTACCGTAAGAAAAAGTAAAATCCAAATTTGCTTCCAGGTTGGTGAGTTCCATTCCTGGTTTGGAAGTTGTACCGGTATTTCCGCCTCTGCCATTGTTGCTACTACTATTGCCTTTTCTATTTACCAGTTTTTTGTAGTTTTCGTTGTGTGTAATGAATTTGGTAGAACGCAAAAAACTAAAGTATCTGTTGGTTCCCATATTCAA
>JAYVXJ010000825.1:0-3340 GCA_043785285.1 Chitinophagaceae bacterium | reverse complement strand
CCATAAGCTACTAAAACCACGCGATTTGATTCTATTTCATCAGCAGTCTGCCAGATGGCCGAAATATCCGGATGTTCAAATTCCATATTGATGGATTTGAAACCGTCATCAAGCCAAAACTTAGTACTGGCTTCAAAAATATAATGGGGTCCTGGGTCATGATTTGACTTTTGATACTGCAAAAATAAAAAAGGGGCCGGGATAAAAATCCAGCCCCGGTTTAAAATCCAATATCCTATGAAAAACCAATTGGATATAGGCTAAACCTGTGCCAGAAAGTTTTACCTTTAAAAGGAACTGAAATCCTGCATTTCTTCCCCTTTCCGGACGGAGAAGTCCTGCAATAGGACAAAGCGCATAAATTGACCTGAGGTATAAATGATATATTGATCTATCAATTTCCTGGTTGCCTCTTCATCAGACCAGCGAAGGGTCTGATGCAAAACCCGTGCTCGGATGAAACGTGCAAAAAGCGAAATCCGCTGAATTAGCAGGCGTCAGTAACTTTAAGGATAAATTCATTATTGGCAAATGAGAGCATTTGGATTGAGTGGCATAACTTTATTAATGGCTTTTTGTTTGCCGCAAACACCGGATGAAAGCTTTTGTGGTTTAAAAAATACCGCTTTCCAGGCAGGGGAGCGTGTTACCTATAAATTATATTACACTTTGGCGGGCATTTATATAGAAGCCGGCCAGGTCAATTTTTCCTGCAGGGTCGAACCGCTCAATAGCAAACCCGTCTATCACATCATCGCTGATGGGGAAACCTTACCTTTTTATGATCACTTCTATAAAGTACGTGATAGATATGAATCTTTTATAGATACCGGGAGCCTGCAGCCTTACAAGTTTGTGCGCAGTGTCCGTGAGGGTGAGTATAAAAAGTATGAGAGTGTTAGTTTTAATAAAGAAGTTGGCACCGCAATAACGAATGATGGTGTATATAAGGTGCCAGCTTGCGTGCAGGATGTGCTGAGTGCTATGTATTTTGCGCGCAATCTGAATTTTGACAAGATGCGACCAGGAGACAAAATCCCGTTTTCTATGTTCCTGGATAATCAGGTATACCCTTCTTACATCCGCTACCTGGGTAGGGAAACCATCAGGACAAAATATGGGAAGTTCCATGCGATCAAATTTAAACCTTTACTCATCAGGGGCACTCTTTTTGAAGCGGGGGAGAAAATGACCGTATGGGTTAGCGATGATCCCAACCACATCCCTTTGCGGGTGGAAAGCCCGATCACGGTGGGGAGTGTAAAAGCAGATATGATGGAGTTTTATAACCGCAGAATGCCGTTGAGTTCTCGGATCAGCATTCGGTAACGGGCTTTTTTTTCCACCCCCTTTGTTCCTGGTCTTCTGTTCTGCAAAGAATTCGCAGGCACGCTTTAATCCCGTGGCGATGGCGATACCTTCTTCTGTACCTTCTATCAATATGTGATTGGCAATTTCTACGGCCTTCTCGTGCAGCGGGGAAGGCTGATTTTTGTAGGAGGGAGGATAATCGCCGTTGTACCAGGGCATGGTTATGATTTTAATTATAAATAGGTCAGGCAGGTGTAATCGAACGTGCGTTCGACAAAATTCGGTTCATTTCTATTCTTTCATGCATTTCAGGAATCATTACCGGGTAAAATCCTTTTGCAAGCAACTTGGAAGCGAGTGCTTCCTGAACTTTATATTCTCCGTGAACTAAAAATAAACCCCGGACCAGCCCGGGATCCTGACTGGCAACAAACTGGCAAAGATCGTCGCAGTCGCCGTGAGCGCTGAGGCCTTTCAACTGGCTGATTTCAGCCTTTACTTCCTGCGGCGAATTAAAGATAGCTATTTCACGAGCGCCGCCGAGCAGCTGTCCCCCCAACGATTCCGGACCGCAATAGCCGGAAAAAAGAATGGTATTTTTTTGATTACTGATGCAGGCCTCAATGTGATGGCGAACCCGGCCCGCATCCGCTGTCCCGCTGGAAGAAATGATGACGCAGGGTTCTTCGTACTCCGTCAGCCGCACAGAATCTTCCACCGTCTCCACATATTTCAGGCCCTGGAATAAAAACGGATCGTCATCAATCTCCAAAATCTTTTGAATGCGGTCATTAAACTCATGGACATGGGATTTGATGGTTTCTGTTGCCTTCAGGCTTAAGGGACTGTCTACAAAGTATTTCAGGTCCGGTAGCCTTTTTTCGAGCTCGAGTTGATTCAGCATGAACAGGAGTTCCTGGGTCCGGCCAACACTGAAGGCGGGAATCACGAGTTTTCCCTGTTTCGAAATGCAAGTCTTCTGAATCCATTCCAGTAACTGGTCGATATTGCTGGTATGCAGATTATGATGCTTATCTCCGTAGGTACTTTCGAGTATGATATATTCGGCCTGCGGAAAGGGACTGGCGGGTTTGAGTAAAGGGTGCCGGGCGCGGCCGACATCGGCGCTGTAGCTGATATTTGTTTCTTTGCCGCCTTCTGAAATTTTTAGATGAATGGCAGCACTGCCAGGGAGATGCCCAGTTTCCGTGAACAGAACGCTGACTTCAGGGGTGCAGATGGTCCACTGATCAAATTCTATGATTCGAAACTGATCCAGGGCGCTGGTGACTGAATCCATCGTATAACATGGGGGCTGCCCCTGATCCTTCATTTGACGGGCCTGAATTTCGGCACTGTCTGTCAGCAGAATTTCGCTCAGTTCACGGGTCGCCAGTGTACAGAGGATTTTACCCATAAATCCTTCTGCCACTAATTTTGGGATAAGCCCCGAATGATCAATATGGGCATGGGACAATAGCAGCAGGTCAACCTCCGAAGCGTCAAATCCGAAATCTTCGTTTAACTTTTGGGTCCGCGCACCCATACCCTGAAACATGCCGCAGTCAAGCAGAATCTGAAAATTATTGTCCAGGGTGATCAGGTGTTTGCTACCCGTAACCGTGCGGGCTGCCCCGTGAAAGCTGATGTGCATATTTTTGAATTATAACATACTTTAAAAAATTATGCCAGGGACTTCAATCCCTTCGAATTCCGAAGTGCGATTTCGTTGTCCACTTTGTGCGAGAAGCTGAATTCAAATTCTTCTACGTTCAGTACTGAAAATGGGTATACAATTTACTAATAAATAGCTATTAGAAATCCTCAGAAGACTTGCGGGGTATAAAGCAAAAAACCAGTCCGCGAACGGACTGGTCTGTATTTTGTAAAAAGCGCTTTTACGCTTTTGGATTTAAAAGAAGCCGACGGGTTTTCATTGGTTAGGGTACGGCGTCTTCCTTAAAGGTCTTTTCATTGGATCTGGATAGTGGTTTTCGGACGGATTTGGATTGGTTTTCTTCGGATCTGG
>JAYVXJ010000824.1:0-3341 GCA_043785285.1 Chitinophagaceae bacterium | reverse complement strand
GAATTTTATGCCCACGACGACTATTAAAAATAAATCTTTCTGTACAACTAGATGCTAAGTAGCTAATAATGAAGTTCTTTGAAATAAGGTTTTCAACTCGTCTGAGCTAAGATTCAGTTTAAAAAGCCGATGCTGGATATTTTTTAATTGCTGGTTTTTATTCTTCTGATTGATTTTATCATAGTCGAAATGCCGGTATGGCTCATGCTTGATGATCATATTCCAGTTAATGATTGCCTACTTTAGTCGGTTAGTAGTGAAAAAATATATAAAAGATCAATTCATTTTGATTCTATTGACCTTTTGTTTTACAATCAATATACAGAATACCTCATCAAGGAGTTAAAGTTATCAAGTAATTCTGTCAGCAAAAAATATCCAGGTCATCAAGCTGGTTATGAATGAATCTGTGGAACTTGGTCTTTGTAAGAATATTGCCTATAAAAGCAAGCGCTTCTTAACGATACGGGAAAAATCGGATAGCATCTACCTTGAAAAAAAGGAATTGTTGGAAATGGAGGAGCTTAACCTTTCCGGCCATCCAAAACTTGAAAATGTAAGGGATTTGTTTTTGATCGGTTGCTATACCAGTCTGAGGTATTCTGATTATTCGACTTGAAAACTGGAATATATTAAAAGCGGATACCTGGAAATTACCCAAACCAAAACTGGGTCTCCTGTGATCATACCTCTACACGATGTGATTTTGAAAATTCTGAATAAAAATAAGGGTCAGCTTCCAAAATCTATCAGCATCCAAAAGAATAATGAATATTTGAAGGACATCGGCGCTAAAATCCCCTCCCTGAATGCAAAATTCATAAAATCAATAACCAAAGAAGGCTTCAGACAACTAACAACATTTCAGAAATGGGAAATGGTCACTTCCCATACTGCCAGGAGAAGTTTTGCAACCAATGAATATCTGGCCGGTACGCCTACTTTAACAATGATGGCTATAACAGGTCACAAAACAGAAAAATCGTTTTTACGTTATATCAAGCTAACATCTTCTGAAACATTGGGAGGAGCGAAAGACGAAAACTGCCTTATCAATTGTACCTTAAATTTATAAAGTAATACGTTAAATAGTAGAGCCCGTACTTCCAAACTACGCACCCACTTACTTACTCCCTACTCATTGTTCAAAGATTTCATCGGATTGGCAACGGCGACTTTGATAGCCTGGAAGCTGACGGTAGCCAGGGCAATAATCAGTGCCAGGAATCCGGCGATGGCAACGATCCACCAGGCCAGGTGAATGCGATAGGTAAAGTCGTTCAGCCACTGGTTCATCACCCAGACAGACAGGGGCGCTGCAATAATAAATGCGATCGTGACCAGTTTCAGAAAATCTTTCGAAAGTAAACCTACAATTCCTTGTACACTTGCACCGAGTACTTTCCGGATGCCGATTTCCCGTGTGCGTTGTTCAGCAATAAAAGTGGCTAGTCCGAAAAGCCCCATACAGGCGATGAGTATGGCCAGGGTTGAAAATATGATCGCGATTTTTCCAACTCTTTGCTCAGACTCGTACATTTCATTAAAAGACTCGTCGAGAAAAGTATAATTGAAAGGCATGCCCGGACTCATTTGTTTCCAGATTGTTTCAATTTTATTGATAAGTGTACTGATATTGCTGGTATTTACTTTAAAAGATGCCATACCTGATCTTTTCCCCATGAAAAAACTCAGGGGTCCGATGCCCTGTTTCAAGGATTCGAAATTGAAATTTTTCACCACCCCGATAATGGTATAGGCAGAGGGTTTGCCGGGATCATCGCTCCGGTATATTTTTTTACCTATGGGATCATCATATCCTAAAAACTGCGCCGTCGTTTCATTGATCACAACGGCCGTTGAATCGCTTCCGTAATCAGGTGAAAAACCACGGCCCCTGATGATCTGCATGCCGAGCGTTTTAAAATAATCGTAGTCCACCCTCCAGCTTTGCATATCGATACTGGCATTGATATCCATGGTCGCATCTTTGAAATAGGTATTATCCGTCCGCGAGGAATTAGATACAGGCAAAAAACTGCTAAGTGTTCCCGACTGAACACCTGTTATTTGCAGGACACTGTTTTTAAAAGCAACGTCCTGATCACCCATCGTGTATGTATTTCTTATCGTAAGTACCTGGTCCTTTTTATAACCCAGGTCCTTTGTCTGGATATAATCAAGTTGTTTGTAGATCACGAGGGTGCTGACAATCAATACGATGGAACAGGCGAACTGAAAAACGACCAGCACACTTCTCAGATTTACGCTACGGCCGCCGGTTTTCAGTTTACCTTTTAATACTTCAATGGGTTTAAAGGAGGAAAGAAAAAATGCAGGATAACTGCCGGCGAGTAAACCGACAACCACAGGGAGTGCCACGAGCAGCGGTAGAATATAGGGTGAAAATAAGTTGCCCAGCGCCAGTGTTTTATTCGCCACATTATTGAACAGCGGCAAAACTAAATAGGAAATGCAAATCGCCAGGATGAGGGAGAAAATCACCATAAGCGTGGATTCGGTGAGGAACTGAAAGATGAGAAACCTGCGTTCTGTTCCGAGCACTTTGCGGATGCCCACTTCTCTGGCGCGACCAGCCGAACGGGCCGTGGTCAGGTTCATAAAATTGATACAGGCAATCAAAAGAATAAATAAAGCGACTGCTCCAAAAATATATACATATTGAATATTGCCGCTGGGACTGAGTTCGAAAGAACGGTCTGAGTATAAATGTATTTTGGTTAAAGGAATCAGCGAGTATTCGAGCAGATTTCCTGCTTTTTTAAATTCGTCCATACTTTTGATTTTGATGAACTGTTGCACGGATGGCAGAACATATTTATCAATGTACTGATCGAATTTTTTTTCGAGTTGTTTGTAATCGGCCCCTTTTTTCAATAAAAGATAAGTATGGAAATTGTGGCTTGTTAACTGTCCCCATTCATATCCCGCGTTCTTCATAGAGAACATGAAATCGAAGTGAAAATGCGAATTGGAAGGAATATCTTTTATAACGGCAGTAATTTTATATATGGGATTTTTATCATCGTTTGTTTCGATGGTTTTACCAACCACGTCTGCGGTGCCGAAATATTTTTTAGCGATGGATTCTGTGACCACCACAGTATTGGGTTCGTTTAATGCGGTATGGGTATTGCCGGAAATGGCGGGCAGGGTAAAAACGTCGAAGAAAGTAGAATCCACATGAGCCACATGGTCTTCAATAATGAAAACCTTATCTTTTTTAATCAGCTTGCTTCCGTTTGAATTATAAATCCTGGTAAACTGTTCGATGGCCGGGTTATCTTTTATCAGGAGCTGGCCCATCATATCCGAAGTCA
>JAYVXJ010000823.1:0-3341 GCA_043785285.1 Chitinophagaceae bacterium | reverse complement strand
TAAATATCCGTCTCGGGGAATTCTTCACGGGCAATAACCAGATTAAAATCGTTAACACCAGTAACCTGAAAGCCATCGCCCAGGTTCCTGAAAACTATCTTAGTAAAGTAAGTGTGGGAAGTAATGTAAAAGTGGTTATACCGGAACTCAATAATAAAACGATTTGGACCAAAGTTTCTGTTACCGGGAAACTCATTGATCCCAATAACCGCGGTTTTTATATAGAAGCTAAAATTCCTTACGAAAAGGATTTTTATCCGAACCAGATTGCGCTGGTGAGGATACAGGATTATAGTGTGCAGAATGCCCTCACTATTCCGGTGAACACGTTACAGAATGATGAAAAAGGGAAATACGTAATGATTGCTGAGAAAGAGGGTGACCGCCTTGTGGCCCGTAAAAAGCAAGTTAGCATCGGGCAGATGTATGAAGATAAAATGGAGATCAAATCCGGCATTCAGGCGGGCGATCGTATTGTAACCGATGGATACCAGGGATTGTACGACGGGCAACCCATCACCACGCAATCACTTTGATTTCCGGGAGCACTGTATTAATAAACATAAGAATTACTTTTTATGAGCGCATTGGAAAATTTTAAAGGCCGCGTCAAAGAGTTCAGACTCACGAGTTGGGCTATTGATAATAAAACTTCGATTTATCTCCTCATCATTTTTGTAACGATCCTGGGGATCATCAAATTTGTCAACACCCCGAAGGAACAGTTTCCGGATATCGTTATTCCCACCATTTATGTACAGACCACCTATGTAGGGAATTCCCCGAAAGACATAGAAAACCTGGTAACCCGTCCGATTGAAAAACAAATCAAGGGAATCACCGGTGCAAAAATCAATAAACTCACGAGCACATCCGTACAGGATTATTCAGCCATCATCGTGGAATTTGAAACCAGTGTGCAAACAGATGTTGCGCTGCAAAAAGTAAAAGATGCCGTAGACAAATCGAAAACAGATCTGCCAACAGACCTCACCACGCAGCCCAACGTAGTGGAAGTGAGTTTTTCAGACCAGCCCATCATGTATGTGAATGTGAGTGGTAATTACGACATGCAGCACCTTAAGAAATATGCGGATGACCTGAAAGACAAGCTGGAAGAGCTTTCTGAGATTAACCGGGTGGATGAGGTTGGGGCACCTGAGCGCGAATTTCAGATCAACGTGGACAATTACAAAATGCAGAGTGCAAACATCACGTTCAACGATATCTCCAATGCAGTAGCTGCTGAAAACCTGGATATTTCAGGTGGCCTGCTGGAAGTAGGCAACATGAAACGCACGCTACAGTTAAAGGGTCAGTTTAAATCGGCTTCAGATATTGAACAGATCGTAGTACGTAATACTTCCGGCGCACCCATTTACCTGAAAGACATTGCCAGCATCAAAGACACCGTTAAGCAAAGTGAAAGCTTTGCCCGGTTGAATGGTAAGAATGTGGTTACCTTAAATATTATCAAACGCAGCGGGGAAAACCTGATCCAGACATCTGACGATGTGAAGGAAGCCGTTGAACAACTCCGGGCCTCCCAATTTCCTAAAGATCTGGGCATCGTTATTACCGGAGACCAGAGCAGAAGCACCCGCACCTCTTTCAACGACCTGGTGAATTCCATTGTTATCGGATTTATCCTGGTATTGCTGATCCTGATGTTTTTCATGGGCGTCACCAATGCCTTCTTCGTGGCCCTCTCTGTGCCGCTCAGTATGTTTGTGGCCTTCCTCTTTTTACCGGCGGCGGATATTATCATCGGCGGACATGTAACACTAAATTTCATTGTGCTGTTTGCCCTGCTGTTCGGATTGGGTATTATTGTGGATGATGCGATCGTGGTTATTGAAAACACCCATCGGATTTTTATGGAAGGCAACGGGAAAGTAAATTCCGTGATCGCTGCGAAGGTGGCGGCAGGAGAGATCTTCATTCCGGTATTAGCAGGAACACTTACCACCCTTGCTCCTTTTGTTCCATTGATTTTCTGGCCGGGCATCATTGGTAAATTCATGATTTACCTTCCGGTGATGCTGATCTTCACCCTGTCAGCCTCCCTGATTGTTGCCTTTTTGATGAACCCGATTTTTGCGGTTGATTTCATGAACCATCCCGACGATAGTGGTGCAAGATCCAAATCCCGCATTTTCAGAAAACCCCTGCTCTGGATTTTCCTGTTCATTGGTATTATATTGGATTTTTTGCATTTCCCTTTTGGCGGAAATATCCTGATCCTGTTTGCCATCCTGATGGTATTGAATAGCTATGTTTTTGATGGCATGATCCATACTTTCCAAAACAAGAGCCTGCCCTGGATCATGAGCCGTTACGAAAGCCTGTTGAGGTGGGCATTGAAAGGATGGCGGCCGGTCTGGCTGCTCGTCGCTACTTTCGGTATGCTTATTTTTTCCGTAATTCTGCTCGGCATCCGACAGGTACCTGTGGTGTTTTTTCCAAAAGGAGATCCCAATTTCATTTTTGTATATCTGAAACTGCCGGTGGGCACCAATGTGGACTATACAGATTCTGTTACGCATCAGCTGGAGAACCGCGTATACAAAGTATTGGATATGGAAAACGGAAAGTTTAATCCGATTGTGGAAAGTGTTATTTCCAATGTAGCCATTGGGGCTAACAATCCACAGAGCGGTGACCGGAGCACACGCCCCGAGCTGGGTCGCGTGCAGGTGAGTTTTGTGGAATTTGAGAAAAGACATGGACAGCATACCACTCCTTACCTGGATTCTATCCGGCATGCATTGAAAGGTATTCCGGGCGCCACCATATCTGTTGATCAGGAACAGAATGGCCCACCTACTGATCCACCCATTAATATTGAAATCAGCAGTGATAATTTTGATGACCTGACCAAGACAGCCGTAGCACTTAAAAATTATCTGGATTCGCTGCAAACGCCCGGAGTGGAAGAGCTCAAGATGGATGTGGACCTGACCAATCCGGAAATCACACTCACCATCGACCGCGAGCGGGCGCTGATAGAAGGCGTAACCAGCGCGCAGATCGGACAGCAGATCAGAACGGCTTTGTTCGGAAAAGAAGTTTCCAAGATCAAAGACAATAAGGATGAATATAAAATACAGTTGCGCAACAAGGAAGTACAGCGGCAAAATCTGACCGACCTGCTGAATATGAAAATTGTTTTCCGGGAACCTACCGGAACCATCAAACAGGTTCCGATTGCCAACCTCGTTAAAGTGGATTATACCAGCACCTACGGAAGTATCAAACGCAAGGCGTTGAAAAGAGTGATTACCCTGTATTCCAACGTGCTTACCGATTATACGCCAACAGCTGTGAATGCCCAGTTGAAA
>JAYVXJ010000822.1:0-3351 GCA_043785285.1 Chitinophagaceae bacterium | reverse complement strand
CAGTGCCCGGGAAATGCAAGCCCTGCTTACGCAAACCCTGCGGCAGGAGTTTGAGCATAATATCACACAACAGATGTATGTTTCCCCTGAAGCCTGGGATGCCATCCGTAATCTCAAAGAACAAAACCTGCTTATCATTAACCAGATCGCCTCTTTTCTTCCTCCTGATGCCAGCGGACAAGACCTCAACAAAAGCCTGCTCGAACTGGTTATGCAAAATCCCAAAATTTCCCTGCATAATGTGGTAGCTGATGCGCTTAGTTTTGAGGCGAAGAAGATTATGGATTGAAAGGTCAACCCTCAACTGACTTGGGAAAACCCCGGAATAGAGTTAAATTTGCAGATTAATTTGACATGTATGGAAACAACTGTAGAGTCCCTATTACATTTTACCCCTCAGGCGGTTGAAGAGATCGGACGACTGATGAATGCGGAAGGGTTTGATAAAAATACTTTTCTCCGGATTGGGGTGAAAGGTGGTGGCTGTTCCGGCCTCACCTATATTTTAGGATTCGATAAACTTCAGGACAATGATGTAGAATATGAATCCGAAAGTTTATCCTTTATAATGAATCCTGTCCATGGCATTTATCTGGCAGGTATGGAAATCCATTGGGAGAATGGTCTTAATGCCCGCGGGTTCACTTTCAAAAACCCGAATGCTTCCAGGACCTGCGGCTGCGGAACATCTTTTGCGGTTTAATGAGGGTCTGCAAATTGCGTAGCGCTTCTCTCCAAATTAGAACTCCATTGTCTTCTTGCTATGGTGATGGCCTTATCCGAAACACATTAACCAACGCACGATGACATCCCTATTGAAATGGCTTGAGGTTAAGTTCCGACTTTAAATTCAGCTAAATGTAATTTCCGGCCAATTATTAGGCGAGAGTAAATAACCTTTGTTTTTACGTCGTTTCAATTCTCTCATCATTCTCTCCCTGATGCCGTGTGTCCACGTTCCGATAAGAAAGGAAGAAGACAACAGGGAAAATGAGTAAGGAGAATATAGTTGCACAGATCAAACCACCGATCACTACGCGTGCCAGGGGGCGCGAACTTTCAGAACCAATTCCCATAGAAAGTGCAGCTGGCAGCAAACCGATTGTTGCCATCAGGGCGGTCATGAGCACGGGCCTGATCAATGAGTTCACGCCGCGCTTCACGGATGTAAATAATGGATTTTCCCCACGCAGTTTTTCCAGGTTTTGTTTAAAGGCTGTGATTAGTAATACACCTTCAAGAATACAGATCCCGAACAAGGCAATAAATCCGATTCCTGCGGAGATGCTGAAATTCGTACCTGTGATCAGCAACGCCAGAATTCCACCAACCACTGCGAAGGGTACGTTCAGGAATACAAGTCCCGCATCTTTCAGGTTTCCAAACATGATGAACAGCAACAGGAAGATCAGCAGCAGACTGATGGGAACTACTTCCTCAAGCCGCTTGGATGCGCGTTGCTGGTTTTCAAAATCGCCCTGCCAAACCATACTATATCCCTTTTTCAATTTTACCTGGTCCTCCACTTTTTCCTGCGCTTCCTTAATAGTGCTTCCCATATCCCTTCCGTTAATAGAAAATTTAATGGCTGAATACCGTTCATTGTCGTCCCGGAAAATCAGGCAGGGACCCGTTTTTAATGAAATGTCGGCAATTTCCCGAACAGGTATTTTGGAACCTCCGGAAGTAGGTACCAGCAGATTGCCGATATCGGTTTCCGAACTTCTGAACTCTTCCGGAAAACGGATCCGGATATCAAAGCGACGCACGCCTTCATATAATTGAGTTGCCGCTTTTCCGCCAATCGCCATTTCGATCACCGCATTGGCATCTGCAGCTGATACGCCATAAAGGGCCATGCGGCTCTGATTAAGATCAATATCCAGTTCAGGCTGACCAATATTCCGGATCACACCCAGGTCCTCAATACCTCTTACTTTCTTCAGAATAGTATATACCTGATCGGATTTGGTTTCCATATAATTTAATGAATCACCAACTATTTTCACGCAGATAGAACCCTTTACCCCCGATACGGCTTCTTCCACATTATCCATGATGGGCTGGGAAAAATTGAGTTCTGCTCCGGGAATTACGGATAATGCTTTTCTCATCTTTTCGATCAATTCATCTTTCGTTATTTTCGGCTTCCAGTCTTCCTGCGGATAAAGAGACACATCGAATTCATTATTATAAAACCCGGTAACATCTGTTCCGTCGTCCGGTCTTCCGGTTTGGGAAACCACTTTGCGTACCTGTGCAAATCCCATCATGATTCCCCTCATCTGATTGGCAACCTGCACCGATTTATCCAGTGCAATACTATACGGCATCGTAGCACGCACCCATAAAGATCCTTCGTTTAACTCGGGAAGAAACTCACTTCCCAGGAATTTAAAAGAGTATAATCCCAACAAAATCACAATGGCGGATACACCGAGAGACAAACGCTTATTATGGAATACAAACCGGAATCCGTTCATTATCCAACCCGTCATCAGGTGGGTGAATGGATTGTGTTTTTCACGCACATTCTTACTTAATAAAGCGTTCACCAATACAGGTACTAAGGTTAATGTAAAGATCAACGCGCCCAGTAAAGCAAATCCCAATGTGTAGGCAAGCGGAGAAAACATTTTTCCTTCCACTTTCTGGAATGAGAAGATGGGAAGCAGTGCAGTAATGATGATCACTTTCGAAAAGAAAATGGCCTTCCCCAGTTCAGCACCTTTCTTCTTGATCATGCCCATTTTGGCCAGCTTGTTGAATCTTTCCATGCCGTGTTCCCGGGCCTGCTGATCCAGCATCACAAATAATCCTTCCACCATCACTACTGCACCGTCTATGATGATTCCGAAGTCAATAGCACCGAGGGATAGCAGGTTGGCAGACATGCCCATAAAATGCAGGCAAATAAACGCAAACAGCAGTGATAACGGAATAATGATGGATACGATTAGCGTTGTGCGCCAGTTGAACATAAATAAAGAAACGATCAGGGTCACCAGCAGGATTCCTTCAATAAGGTTATGCATTACCGTATGCGTTGCATAATGGATCAGTTCTTCTCGGTTATAAAAAGGAACGATTTTTACATCGGGAGGTAATACCTGGTCATTCAGTTTTTTAATTTTGAGTTTAAGGGCGTTGATTACTTTATCCGGATTCTCTCCTTTGCGCATCAGCACGATGGCTTCTACTGCGTCTGAAACGTCTGCCACTTTCCGGCTGCTCCCGGTGTCTATGGCATCCGATCTGCCTACTTCACCCAAACGGGGCAGGCCTGCCACCTCTATATCGGCCACATCTTTTGCAAGCACCGGAATGCCATTGATATTGGCTATGAAAACA
>JAYVXJ010000821.1:0-10817 GCA_043785285.1 Chitinophagaceae bacterium | reverse complement strand
CACCAGGGTAGTAAAAGCCAACTGTGTCAATACATCCCAGAGTTCAAAAGACAATCCTTCTTTTCTTACCGCATAGTCAAGCACGCCCCAGAAAAATAACCAGAAACATCGTTTAAGAATTTTGATAAATGATTGCCACCAGGTCATTTGCTGTCTTCGCTTTTTCATTGAAAAAGCCATGGCAGTTCCTGCAACAAACATGAAAACAGGTTGAACCAGATCCCAAAAATGCAATCCATGCCAGGGATGATGACCAAACTCATTCAGGATGTGTACAGCCGGCGTTCCTGCCACAGCAGGCTGCAGATGCGTGAACAGTAGCGTGCTTTCCAGGGTCAGCAACACCATAGTCAAGCCACGCAGAAAGTCAAGCGATAATAAACGGCTACTCTGTTGTTCTTTTATCATAAATACATTCTTTAAGGAAGGTCAATAGACAAATTTAAATTTTATTACTTCTCCTTTGGCAAGCGAACAGCTGATGTTTTCACGATCATGTTTCCATGTTTTCGTCTGGTTATCTTTTTCTGAATGAATACTTTTTACCCCCTTGGGTATTTTGATCAGAAAATGACTTACACTCGTTGCTTGTAAGGAACAGGTCTTTATCTTGTTGCTTTCCCAGGAGGCACTTATTTCTGCGCCCCCTCTTACACACAGTCCATGAAAACTGCCGTCCGCCCACTGATCAGGCAGCGCCGGCAACAGTTGAATATAGCCGCTATTGCTCTGCACCAGCATTTCCACCATACCGGCGCAGCCTCCAAAATTTCCGTCTATCTGAAATGGAGGATGCCCACAAAATAAATTGGGATAAGAACCACCCCCATCTACCATATTAACGCCCTTTTCAACAGTTGGCTTCAGTAAATCTCGCAAAATCCGGAAGGCGTGGTTGCCATCCTGCAATCTTGCCCAAAGATTGATTTTCCAGGCGAGCGACCACCCGGTTCCCAGATCGCCCCTGCTTTCCAGGGAGGCTTTTGCAGCTTTTGCCAATTCCGGGGTATTGGTAACCGTTATTTCATTGCCGGGATATAAACCCCAAAGATGAGATACGTGCCGGTGATGTGGTTCTGTTTCCTTATAATCTTCGAGCCATTCCATCAGTCTTCCATCGGGAGCAATCTGATTGGGTGGCAACCGGGAAGATGCTTTTTTTAATGCTTCTCCGAAAGCAGCATCCCTTTTCAACAGGGCAACCGCTTCTATCACATGCGCAAACAATTCGCGAATGATCTGGTTGTCGATTGTTGGGCCCATGCATACGAACGCCTCATGGCCATTGGTAAGCAAAAACGAATTTTCCGGTGAGTTGGAGGGCGCTGTTACCAGCCACCCATGCTTATTTTCTTTCAGCAAAGAACTCAGGTAAAATGCTGCTGATCCTTTAAGCAGGGGATATATATTTTCAAGATAGGCTTTGTCGTTTGTAAAGGCATAATGATCCCAGAGGTCATTGCAAAGCCAGCCTGAACCGATATTGGTAGCTCCCCAGGAAGGATATTCTCCCGGAGAAGTAAAGCCCCAGATATTGGTAATGGCGTGCGCCACCCATCCTTTGGCGTGATAATAGATGGCCGCCGTTTTTTCTCCGGGATCCACCAGCTTTTTTACCAGTGCATAATAGGGTTGGTTGAGCATGGGAAGATTGACCTCATCCATGGGCCAATGATTCATCTGTATATTGATATCCAGGTGATAATCCCCGTTCCATGGCGCCTGTATCGTATTGGCCCATAAGCCCTGAAGGTTGGGTGGCAGCAGGCCCGGCCGTGTACTGCTGATGGCGAGATACCGTCCATACTGAAAATAAAGGACAGCCAAACCATTGTCTGATGGATCATTTTTAAAAGCATCTAACCGTTCATCTGTAGGGAGGCTGTTGTTTTCATTTTTGCTTTCCAGCCGGATGCCTGCCCTGTTGAACAATGCCTGAAATTTTTTGATATGCGCAGCTTTTTGAGCAGGATATGATTTGCGCGCGGCAGCACTGAGCAGTTCAGCAGCTCTTTTTTTAAAAGAAGGATCCCTGAAATCAGTGGTTGAAGAAATATAGATCGTTACTGCATTGGCATGCTCTACACGCAAAGAAGTATCGCCGGCTGTCAGTTTCCCACTTTCCGTCTTCATACGGATAAGCGTCTGGTAGCGCATCCCTTTACCATCAGTTCCGTTGTTCAGCTGGCCTTCCATTTGCAATTCCTTTCCAACCATCCTGGTTTTATAACGTTCCGGCCTGTCCATACCTGCAGTCAGGGAAATCATTCCGGGCTGATTGGCCGTAAGATGAATGATGATCACATCATCTGTAAAACTGGTGAAATACTCCCTTTCATAAGTGACCCCCCGGAGGGTATAACGGCAATGGGCAACCGCATCTGATAATGACAGGTCACGGATATAGTTTTCAGGATTAACAAGACCGGCATCCTTACCATAGTCAAATTGCAGGTGAAGATTGCCCAAAACCTGGTAACTACCGTAAGGTGTATTAGCCCCGCTTCCTTGTCCTGAACCTACCCCCTTACAAACAAAAGTCTTATACATCATTTCCTGTGCTTCATCATTCCGTCCCTGCAGCAACAACTGCCTGATGGGCGCAAGGTATTTACCTGCTGCGGGATCGTCTGCCTGCTGGGGGCCGCCGGACCAAAGCGTTATATCATTTAAAACAATGTTTTCATGGTTCACGCCAGCATCCGGCATTGCACCGAGTCGTCCATTGCCTAAAGGAACACTCGCCTCCCAAATAGAAGCCGGCTGCCTGTACCAGAGATTCAAAGGTTGTTGGGCATGCAGCATCTGCATCAGCAAACAAAAAGTTAACATGAGTTTTCCGAGCTTATTTTTTATCATGTTGTTCAATAGATATGCAGCATCAGGTTAACAATCTGCTGCTGATTCAGGGCTTTTTTAAAAATCATTACATCATCTATATATCCTTTGAATACCCGCTCCGGAGAACCTTCATTCCGCCCAATATTCCACGACCTGTCAGAATAGTTTGAAGTTCCTGTTTCGCCGTGCGGATCGCGCAATTCAGTTTTTTTGGTTTTAAGCAGTTTGCCGTCTACATATAACTTATAATCCGTTCCATCAGCAACGCCTGCCAGATGATGCCAATGGCGGTTCCAGTTTTCGGGAACAGCTGCAGTTGCTTCATGGCCTTCCCATCCATCTACATAAAAATTAATCTCCTGATTACTGCCTTTTAACTGAAGACAGTTCCAGTCCCCTTTGGAAATAATATCAGCAAAATTTTTTTCGTCCATGGGATACACCCAGGCCATCATAGTAAGCGGGGCGCCTTGGCCAGATTTACCAAGCGAGGAACTATCAGGGAACTCAATATAATTTCCCCGTGAAGCATCTGTTTGTATCGCTTTCCCAAATATTCCTTCTACCCAGTTTAATTTCCCTTTTACGATCCCATTATCTCCTTGCCCCGAAAAATCTTTTATTGTGGTTACAGGTTCTTCATCAAAATCCATGACCAGCTGGGCTTTTAAGGAGGATAATAAGGAAAGATTGTACTGCGGTTTTTCGCAACGGCCCACAATACGCACCATTTCCCGTTTCAGGTGGGCAATGCCGATATCACATAAACCTTCCTGTTTTGGAACGTGCACAAATTGAATTTCTTTTTCTTCGCCGGGTTTCAATACTATTTTTTGGGATTGTGTTTCATTACCATTTACAAACAGCTTTACCACCGTGGCATCCTGATAACTGCCGGCATTTTTAACCTTCACACTGATGCTCATACTGTCCGACAGGTTAACCAATGGCGGCAAGGGTATTTTCAGATCACTATATATAAATGTTGGAATCGTCTTTTGAACCTCCAGTTTCCGGGCTGCCATTCCAGGTATGGAGATAGTATGCATCCCCTGACGATATAAGGTAACAGAAGTGTGCATGTTTTTATATTCCCCCGGATTCAGGACGGCTGATACAGACTGAACAGCTTTACCATCTATCAGTACAGGAATGTTAACCGCCCCCTCCACTTTGCTGTCGTTTTGTACCTCCACCGAAAGGTTAATAGTTTCATTTGCTTTCAGGACATGAGCAGAAATACTCATTTTACTAAATATAAAATGAGGTGTCCCACGGGTCATGGAATAGGGCTTGGAACCTTCATCGCTTCCCCATGTTTTGTTTGGCTGAGGACCCATTTCAAAAATCAACGTTTTACCGCTTAGTATTTCTTCCTGTGTTATCCAGGGCCTGTTGAGGGGTACCCCATTGATGCTGGAAGACTGGATATATTTATTTTCTTTCGAAACATGGTTTGCTTTTATGACAAACTGTTTCCCATTAGAAAGATGGATTACGGTTTCCTCAAAAACAGGACTTCCGATTTCGTATTGCGCTACTCCCGGTGTAACCGGGTAAAATCCCATCGCGCTAAAAACATACCAACTGGATAAAGCACCCAGATCATCATTTCCCGGCAGGCCGCCCGGATCAACGGAATAACTTCCCTCCACAATTTTCCTGGACCAGAGCTGAGTTTTCCAGGGTTGCCCTGAGAAGTCAAACAAATAAGCATAATGGAGGGGCGGTTCATTATCGTGCACATAATGACCCTCTTCAAAACATTGGTTAAGCTTATTTGAAAAATTAGTCTTTCCACCCATCAGGTTGATTAATCCCTGAACATCATGTGGGACATACCAGGAATAGGTCCATTGAGTCCCCTCACAGTAACCTCCGTCGGTCCATTGGCCGGCTTTGGTTTTTGCCCGCATAAAACCAGATACAGGGTCAAAACTGTATTTATAGCCACGGGCACGTATTGCGAACGTTTGATACTCCTTCAGGTATTTCTTCTTATTACCTGTTTTCTCCAGGAAATTGGCTACCGCCCAATTATCGTAAGCAAATTCAAGGGAATGTGTTACACTGCTCGTAACGTTGGCAGGCACAAACCCATATTTAACAAAATCAGCCATTTCCCGGCGCGCATAAGGAGAGTCAATAAGACTTTTGCACATGGCCGCACAGGCTTTTGAGATATTGAAATTCGTTACTCCTTTTAAATAGCTATCCAAAATGAGTTCCGTGTTATGATTGCCCATCATATTACCTGTGGGCAACCAACCCGTTTTGTCATATTCTGCCAGTACAGAAGAAATCATATCGCCTTCACGCTTAGGGTCCAGGATGGTAATCAGCGGATGTTCAGATCTGTATGTATCCCAGGGATAAAGGGCGGTATATTTATCCTGCGGGGAATCCGCATCAGATAAAACAACCGGCATAAACAGGGAATGATACAGCGCAGTATAGAATATCTCTTTCTGTTGTTCATTGGAAGTTTTGACTTCTATCTGGCTTAACTTCTCATTCCAAATCTTTTTTGAACGCAAAAGCGCTTGCTCAAAATCCCAGTCGGGCAATTCCTTTGTTATGTTGGTTTCAACTCCTCCGTAAGAACAGGTTGAGAATCCGATCTTAACTAAAATAATTCCATGCGCTGCGGTTGCAAAATCTATTAAAAAAACGGTTGGTTTTCGGGCTGATGAAGAAGATGACTGGCCGTTAGGCTGCGGGTAAGGATCGAAGGACTGAAATGATTTACTAAACTGCGCGATAAAATAATATGCCCCACTTCGCCCAATAATCTTGTTACTGTCAATAACCTTAACGTCGGTAATATCCGATAAAACAAAATGAGCGGAGGAAGATTGCGGGAAAGTAAACTTACAAAGCCCTACCCGGCCGGTTGCTGTGAACTCCGCATTAATCCCGTAATCTTCCAGCATTACCTGGTAATAATAAGGCGTTGTCGTTTCTTGTTTATGATTGAAAACCGATCCCGAAATATGCAATGGCGATATCGTATTACCGGTGAAAACCATCAGATTAAAATTTCCCCTGGAAGACCAGCCACTGCGATGATTTAAAAAACTGAAACTATTTATTTCCTTGTCTGAATAGGTATATCCGTCGGGCGTAATCTGCACCATACCATAAGGAAGCAGGACGCCCGGGAAAGTAGCGCCCTTTGCTTCCCACATGGTGAAATGACTTGATTTTTCAGTGCCGATATAAGGATTAACGTAATCGACCGGATCTTTAGCCTGAGCAATTGCTCCAATCGGAAAGCCAATCCATAAAACCGCCACTATCTTCGCTATTTTAAATATTCGTGTAGTCATTCGTTTAGAAAATTAACATTTCGGATTCTTATATCAGGATTTGACTTTAATTTTAAGATGTTGACTTTATTTTTCGGTCCAGTAAAAAGATGCAGGAAATATCTTTCCCTCCTGAACATCGAAACGGTATTTCAGTTCCAGGTATTTCGTGCTTTTATCCTGTATATAGGCAAGCCGGAAAGCGTGGTAACCCTTCTTTAAAGCAATTCTTCCAGATTTTTCTGTATTCGCATGCAAGCCGTCATTATCCACAACAAGCTGATGATCGATCCACAACCTGCTTCCGTCATCCGAGGCTAAAAAAAAGTTATAGATCCCTTGTTCCGGCACTTTGATATAGCCAATATACATCAGGCCCGCATATTCTTCCCTTGATAAATGATCGAGGGAAATGTTCGGGACAACCGTTTCTTTAACAGGCTTCCCCGTTTCCAGATCATCCACCGATTTCGGAGATAATTCATAAGCAGTCACTTTCAATCCTTTTTGAAGCGCAGCTCCTGGCTTTAACGAAGGAAGAAAGGTTAAAACAGTTATCGGAATAAACATGGTATTACCAGGCAGTGCAGCTTCTTTAAAAGAACGGATTGAAAGATTTCCTGAACGATTGGCAAAAAACGGTTCTTTGAATATAGCAGAAGACATTTCCGGCACTCCGCCATCCATAGTATAATGATATTCGCAACCAGGGTTAACAGCCACTGTTATCAATGGTTTCAGCGATTTTGAAGGATAGGTGACATTCACTTCCGGATTAGCAGCGAAGTTGCCGAAAGCTGCTATTTTAATAACGTAGGCCGACTGGTTTTTTATTTTAGCCGGATCAAATGCAGGAAAACTCACCACCACATCATTACCCTGCTGTTCCCATTCCAGCGACTCATGCGTTTCCAGAAGTTCCATTTTAGTGCCCGGGGGTACGGTAAGATCCCTTATTACAAATTTTTTATCAGCAGGCCATAACGGCAGGATGGCATATAAATTATTTTCAACAGGGTTATAGGTAAAAAAACATTGCATGACTGCATAACCAGGATCCGGATCAACGGTCAGCTTCAACAGCACATCGCCACTACTGGTGGACGGATTGTAGTCTCTTCTTCCTTCACTCCATTGCGCCTTTGTTCTCCACCTGACTGTATTATAGATTGCTTCATGGTTATATTTCATCCAATCCCCGATTTCCAAAAGTCTTTCCTGCATGATCGGTGGAATTTTTCCATGTTCGTCAGGACCAATATCAAGTAGGAAGTTGCCACCACCACTCACTTTATCTACTAATTGAAGCACCAAAGCTTTGGCAGAATTATAATCCCAGGCATCCTCCTCGCGGTTGTATCCGTAGGAGAAACCCATACCCCGGCTTTCTTCCCAGTAATGATCGGGAAAATTGAGGTTGGGCTGATATTCAGGGGTAAAAACACCAGCATGTTTAAACCGTACACCATTACCCCACCGGTCATAAGTAACTACTTTATCTTTAACCGGACTTTCATTATACATCCATTGTAAAAATTCTTTTGATTTCCAGAATTCAGCACTTTCATCCCATTCCCCGTCTGTCCAGAACACATCCGGTTTATACGTATTGATCACATCTTTCATTTGTGGCCATTCATGTTCAGTCACATACCGTTTCCTGTCTTTTAACCATAGTGGATTGTACCATTCATACAATGAATAATATAGCCCTGCATGAACCGTTGTTTTGCGGAGCGCTTTAAACAAATCGCCGAGCAAATCCCGGTGAGGCCCGGTTTCCCCTGCATTCCAGGGGAAACCCCATGAATCAGAAGCTTCCTTGCTGGGCCACAGGGCAAAACCATCATGATGTTTTGAAGTTAGCACCACGTATTTAGCACCGGACTTTTCAATGACCTGAGCCCATTCATCCGGGTTGAATAATTCAGCTTTAAATTGATCGGCAAGTTGGTAATAGGTAAGATTCCCAAACTTCTTTTTATGAAAGCTGAACGTGGCGGAATCTCCGCTGTTCAGCCGGTTCTGATACCATTCTGCATAACTTCCTTTGGGGGCCCATCCTGGCACAGAGTATACACCCCAGTGTATAAAAATGCCAAACTTCACGTCCTTATACCATTGTGGAACAGGTCTTTTGTCGAGTGATTCCCAGGTAGGTTGATAGCTTTGCGCATGCAAGGTTCCCACCGCAGCAAAAGCAACCACCAATATAGCCAGTTTATGCATGAAACTTTTTTTGTGATTCATACTAGTTATTTGTTCAGGTTATTTATTACCATCTTCCCGCCTGGTTTACAAACCAGCGTGAGATAGCCATCCCCATTATCTTTTGTAACGACCCCTTTTTTAGTCAGGATGCTCCATCCCGCAAAAGGCAGCTTCACTTTTGTAGTTCCCCCTTTTTCAGCTATGATTTTTATTTCCGTTATTTGTCCCGCGATCTTTTTGGCATTGACCAGGAAAGCACCTTCTGCACGCAGGTTTTCAAAGGATATATTCTTCCACTCATCCGGTACAGCAGGCATTATTTCAATAAATCCGGCATAACTCTGTAACAACATTTCCTGCAGGCCCGCAGCAAAAGCAAAATTCCCTTCCAATGTAAAAGGACGATAGGTAAAAGTGGAATAACCGGATATGGTCTGATCTCCGTTGAGATGAAAACTGTTCACTGAACAAAAAGCCTTTGCAAATATTTTCAGGTCGTTGGCTGCTCCTTCTCCGTCTTTTGCGCGGGCCTTCAGACTCGCTAACCAGGAATAAGAATAACCGCACCAGTTTGCAGGACCTATTTTATCCAGAAGGGTTATAGAATGTTTAATAATAGATCGCTCTTTTTCATTGTGTTCCCATTGCAGCAAACCCAGCGGATAAATGGCCATCATATTGGAAAAATGACGATGCGATTCATGGTAGGGTTTTGATGGAGAAAACATCAGCTCATCCTGTGCCGTTAAAGCAAAGTCATCGAATTGAGATGCTATTTTATTCCAATGCGCTGCCTGCGCTTTCAAACCCAGTTCCATTGCCAACTCCTTTGCAGCACGAAAAGTGAATTTCATCAGGGCCAGATCATAATTTGTATTTTGAAGAAACCACGCATCAAGACTATTATTGTTTATTTCAGGGCTGGAACTCATAGGAAGTTTTCTTTCCCCGTTTGCATCCAGGGTGGTGATGTTTTCTAAAAACACAGCAACTTCTTTAATCCAGGGATAGGCCCTCTTTTTTAAAAAAGTTCTATCCATGCTGTATCGCCATTGCAGGTAATAATGATGCGCCAGCCACGCCGATGTGGTTGGCGACAATGAGTATTGAATCCAGCCACCCATCTCGGTTCCATCCAGGGTAGTTACTCCGGGCACAGCCAGGCCTCCCTTATCAAAATATATTTTTGTAAACCGTTTGTAATTAGCCTTGTTGGCATCCAGATGATCGAGGAAAGACAAACCCTCCTCCAGGTGATTTCCACTGTAACAAGGCCAATAACTTAATTCTGTATTCAGGTCGTGATGGAAGTCTCCTTTCCATGGTGGCAGGCGGCCATTATCCGCTGTCCATACGGCCTGCAATGAAATGGGTGGAGCGCCTCTGCGGGCGGCTGATCCGAATTTATATTGTTCAAGATACCATTGCTTTTCCAATACACTATCCGGGATATGAATGGCAGACCTGCTCCAGAATTCAGCCCACCAATTTTTATGAGATCGATAATCTGCTGCATATCCCTTTTGCAAATCGCCGCCTGCAACAAACCCTGCACCATTGATCTTTTTATCCGGATAGTCGGATGAAATGCTCCAAACGCCTTCCATCGTAGTAGCATTTATCTTTTTCCAATACACATTGATCCGGTAAGTAAAACCACCCCAACCTTCCTGGTAGTAGGTAATATGACGACCCTCTTTTTTTATCGTTCCCTGTTTGTACCCCAGTAGGGCAAGGTCATCCCCTTCCACGTTTCCGCGTGCATTGGAATCAATATTTCCCTGGTATTTAGGTGCTATAAACAAAGGCGTCAGTTCTTGTGGCAGGTTTTCAAACCTGAACCATCCGATGGGCTTTTGGGCATGCACAAAAGTTTTTAACACAACGCCATTGGTCCATGTTATTTCACACAATGCATTTTGGATAAACAAGTGAACAAACCTGACTGCTCCCCAGCCTTTTGTATCAAACTCCAACGCACCGCCAGGAATTTTAGAGGGAGCCGGTTCATCATTGTAAGGAGCATCAAAATACTCCTGTACCACATCATATTCTTTCTTCATTACCTGGCTATAAACCCATTGATAACTGAATTCCCTGCGGTGCAATCCTTTCATTGGCCGCATATCCCAAAGATCTGCCCGGTCGAGCGAGAAATGCAAATGATCTCCTTTTTGCCAAATAAGCGACCCTAATATACCATTACCCAGGGGAATGGCTTCGTCCCACTTCGTAGCCAATGAAGTAAAAGAAAGATCATGCGGGGATGGAGTTTGTCCGCAAACTATTTCCTGCACGAAAATGAGCATACCAAAAAAAATGATGACGTTCTTTGGTGAAAACATTATTGCTTATTTTTCATTACTAATTCAACCCTTTGAAGTCCCGGATAAGAAGCCAGTTTCCTGCCATCGATAAAAATCAAAAAGCCTTTGCCTTTATTATACCTCATTCCTG
>JAYVXJ010000820.1:0-10835 GCA_043785285.1 Chitinophagaceae bacterium | reverse complement strand
AATATAGCCAGGTTTGCCGTGAGCTGCAGACAGAGATAGATGCAATTATCAATCAGCTGCTGATTTTCGGGCGTGGTGGTTTCCTTGCCAACTTTTTTCCAGGGTTCTTTATCCTGTAGATATTTATTTCCTTTCCGGGACAGATCGATGATGGCAAATAAAGCGTCGCGGAATTTGTATTGTTCCAGCAGATGCTCAACGGTTGTTTTTGTTTCCCGGATCTGACGCGCCAGTTCGGTATCGGCTTCATCCTTTATTGCTTCATGCCATCCCGGAACTTTACCATGACAAAGCTTGTGCATCAGTACAAAAGTTCTGTTCACAAAATTTCCGAAGATAGCTACGAGCTCGCTGTTGTTCCTGTCCTGAAAATCTTTCCAGGTAAAATCATTGTCTTTTGTTTCCGGCGCATTGGCGCATAGTACATAGCGTAAAACATCTTCACAACCCGGGAAATCCTGAATATATTCATGAACCCATACCGCCCAGTTGCGACTGGTGGACACTTTTTCGCCTTCAATATTTAAAAATTCATTTGCCGGTACATTGTCGGGCAATACAAAATGCCCATGCGCTTTCAGCATCGCCGGAAAAATGATACAATGAAAAACGATATTGTCTTTTCCGATAAAGTGAACCAGTTTGGTATCGGTCTGGCACCAGTAATCCTTCCAGTTGCTGGTTAGTTCCTTAGTGGCGGAGATGTAGCCAATGGGTGCATCGAACCATACGTATAACACTTTTCCTTCCGCATCCGGAAGCGGCACTTTAATGCCCCAGGTACCGTCCCGCGTCATCGCGCGGCTTTGCAAACCGTTATCCAGCCAGCTTTTACACTGACCGTATACATTATTCTTCCATTCTTTGTGGCCATTGAGGATCCATTCCTTAAGGAACTCTTCATATTTCTGTAATGGAAAATACCAGTGTTTGGTTTTTCTTTTTACCGGAACGGCATCGCTCAGGGTGCTTCGCGGATTGATGAGTTGTTCAGGGCTTAAAGAAGAACCGCAGCGCTCGCACTGGTCGCCGAAGGCATTCGGATTTCCGCAAATGGGGCAGGTGCCGGTAATGTATCGGTCGGCTAAAAATAGTTTCGCCATTTCGTCATAATACTGCTCGGTTTCTTTTTCTTCAAAAACATGTTCGTCGTACAGCGTTTTAAAAAAATCCGAAGCTGTTTTATGGTGAATGGGATTGCTGGTTCTCGAATAGATGTCGAACGAAATATGCATCTGTTCAAAACTTTCCTTGATCAGCGTGTGGTATTTATCCACTACCTGCTGGGGCGATATGCCTTCTTTCATAGCCCGGATCGTGATGGGCACGCCGTGTTCATCGCTTCCTCCAACGAACAGGATATCTTTCTTTCGCGCACGTTCATACCGCACATAGATATCTGCCGGAATATAACAGCCTGCAAGATGACCAATGTGGATGGGCCCATTGGCATAGGGAAGGGCGGCGGTAACGAGTATTCGATTGTATTCTTTCATAGTTTATAATAGTCGTGGCGGAAGAGCAGCGTTCAGCGTACAAAAATACCAATTCAAATCCATTGTCCCGTTTTCAATCCCTGCAGCGGCGAAGGATATATTGTATATGATGAACACCCGTTCCTTGACAATTCCGGCTCATCCGTTAACTTTAATTGATGAAGCGCAAACATTTTCTTTCTTCCCTGCTGGTTAGTCCGCTGATTCCCGTTATTTCCTTTCGCTCATCCTTCGGAAATTCATCTATCCGGTTGAAGGAGGAAGACCTTTTTACCATTCCGCCTTACCTGAAACCGGGGGATACCATTGGAATAACCTGTCCTGCCGGCCATATGAGCGCCGCAGAACTGGAACCAGCCCAAGCCACCCTGCAAAGCTGGGGGTTTAAACTGCGTTTAGGCAGCACCGTGGGAAAGCGGGATTTTACTTTCGGGGGAACGGATGAAGAGCGGAGGGCAGATTTCCAGCAAATGCTGGATGATCCTTCCCTGCAGGCGATCCTATGTGCCCGGGGCGGTTATGGTTGCATCCGCATTATTGACCAACTGGATTTCAAAAAATTCGTAGCCAAACCCAAATGGATCATTGGTTTCAGCGATATCACCGTGATCCATGCGCACCTCAGCCACAATTACCGGATTGCTTCGATACACTCCAAAATGTGCAACAGCTTTCCTTACCAGCTGAAGGAGGCCGAACCTGCGCAGTTAAAGAGCATACTTTCCATCCGGACTGTACTCACGGGAAACAAGGTGGAATATCCGCTCGTTCCGGACCTCAGTAATAAAAACGGAGCCGGTATCGGAATGCTTACCGGAGGAAATCTGAAAACCATTGAAACCCTGGCCGGATCGGCTTCTGACATACATACCGAAGGCATGATCCTGTTCGTGGAAGACGCGGGAGAATATGTATACAGCATTGACCGGATGTTTTATAGTCTGAAAAGAACTGGTAAACTGGACCGGCTGGCGGGATTACTGATTGGCGACTTTAAAGTGAAAGCCGATGATCCGGGAGATGAATTCGGAAGAAGTGTTTACAATATTGTGCTGGATCATGTATCGCCTTACCAATACCCGGTATGTTTTAATTTTCCTGTCGGTCACCAGAAAGTCAATTTCGCGCTGAAGTGCGGAGTAAAACATCAGCTGACGGTCAGCGATCAGGAAGTAATTTTTAAAGAAATTTAATATGGCTCATATTCCACCTTATTTGTCACCGGGAGATACGATTGGCATTGTTTGCCCGGCCGGATATATGTCGGCTGAAAATATTGTCCAGTGTAAATCAAGCCTCGAACAATGGGGGTTTAAAGTTAAAACAGGAAAAACGGTCGGTGGTCATTCCAATAACTATTTCTCAGGAACGGATGAAGATCGGCTGGAAGACCTGCAGGAAATGCTGGACGACGAAGAAGTAAAAGCGATTTTATTCGGGCGTGGTGGCTATGGAATTGGGCGGATTATGGAACAAATCAATTTTAAGCGGTTTCGCAAATCACCCAAATGGGTGTTGGGTTACAGCGATATTACCCTGCTGCATGCGCATATCCACGCCAACTACGATATTGCAACGGCTCATTCTCCCATGGCAGGGGCCTTCAATGACCAGCTGCAGCCCAATCCATATACCCGGTCCATTTATGAACTGATTACCGGCAAAAAGATTTCTTATTCATGCGATCCACATGCTTTCAACCGTAAGGGGGAAGCAAAAGGCGTATTGATCGGTGGCAACCTGACCTTACTCGCTCATGCTGTAGGCGGTTCATCAGATATTAAAACCAGGGACTGTTTGCTTTTTATTGAGGACATAGGAGAATACCTCTACAATATTGACCGGATGCTGTATCAGTTAAAGAGAGCGGGGAAATTGCATAAGCCGGAAGGAATCATTATCGGCAGTTTTACGGATTGCAAGGACACGGAACGGCCATTCGGAAAGAACGCGTATGAAATCATCCGCGATATTCTGGATGAATTCGATTATCCCGTTTGTTATGGTTTTCCTGTAGGACATGAAACCGGGAACTACGCCCTGAAGTGCGGGGTGGAGTACCGGTTGAAAGTCACTAATAATAAGGTTACGCTGATTGAGGTTGATGGTTGATGGATATCAAGCGTGAATTCACATACTAAGTCCATCAACCATCAACTATCAACTAAACAGTCGCTCTCACTTCATGCTCCTTCGGCATTGCCTTTTCGGGATTAATCCCCAGTTGCTGTGCAATGGCCATACCCAGACCAATATCTGCGCGGAAAAATTGGCAAAGCTGCCGGTTCACGATTTCATCTTTTTTAGGACCGCTTACCTGGCCCAGGGAGCCTGAAATATTTTTCACGAGTTCCTTTTTGTCATAATCATTCAGCACTTCCCGGTAAAAAATTCCGGGTTGGGAATAATGATCATCTTCTCCCTTTCCGTTACGGTCATACCAACCCAGGGTGCTGGTTTCTGCTTCCACCGGAAGGCCTTTGTAATGTTCATCCGGTTTGATATTATCAAAACTGTTCGGGAAATAATTCGGGCTTCCGCCGCCATTGCCATCTACCCGCATGGCTCCGTCCCGTTCGTAATTGTTTACGGAATATGGACATCTGTTTACCGGTATCTGTTCGTAGTTGGGCCCCAGGCGATGGCGGTGCGCATCCGGGTAGGAGAGGATACGACCTTGTAACATTTTATCCGGAGAATAATCAATACCATCCACCACGTGGGCAGGTGCAAAGGCAGCCTGTTCCACTTCAGCAAAATAATTCTTCGGGTTTTCATTCAGCTCAAGCACACCCACATCTATCAACGGAAATTCTTTCTGTGACCAGGTCTTCGTAAGGTCGAAAGGATTAAAAGGATGTTTTTTTGCCTGTTCCAGGGTCATGACCTGGATCTTCATGTGCCATTTGGGAAACTCTTTCCGGTCAATCGCTTCAAGCAGGTCGCGCTGGGCGAAATCCGGATCCTGCCCTTTCATCAGGGTGGCCTCTTCACTGGTAAAGTTTTTGATGCCCTGGGCTGTTTTGAAATGGAATTTCACCCAGATGCGTTCATTATTACTGTTGATCATACTGAAGGTGTGGCTGCCAAATCCATGCATGTGCCGGAAGCCATAGGGTGTTCCCCTGTCCGTCATTAAAAACATCACCTGGTGCAGGCTCTCGGGATTATGGCTCCAGAAATCCCACATCATGGTCGGACTTTTACAGTTGGTATATGGATCCCGCTTTTGGGTATGAATGAAGTCGCCGAACTTTTTCGGATCCTTGATGAAGAATACGGGCGTATTGTTTCCCACCAGGTCCCAGTTACCTTCTTCGGTATAGAATTTCAGTGCGAAACCCCGGGGATCCCTTTCCGTATCGGCTGATCCTTTTTCACCACCCACTGTTGAACACCGGAGAAGGATTCGCGTTTGTTTCCCGATCTGGTTAAATACTTTAGCGCGGGTGTATCTTGAAATATCGTGGGTAACGGTAAATGTGCCGTAAGCCGCACTGCCCTTGGCATGCACCACTCTTTCGGGAATGCGTTCCCGGTTGAAGTGCGCCATATTTTCGTGCAGGATAAAATCCTGCAGCAGGAGCGGGCCACGCGGCCCGGCGCTCATGGAATCCTCATGATAATAATAAGGAATACCAGACGCGGTGGTCAGTTTTTTATCTTCACTCATAAAAATTATTTTTTAGGCGTTAACAAGGCATCATTGAAAAGCCCTCAAATATCCTGATTTTTATTCATTGTTTTAATTGATTAATTTTATAATCAGATAGTTATTATTGATATCGTATGACCTTTACACAACTGGAATATATTATTGCAATAGATACACACAGGCACTTCGCCAAAGCTGCGGATGCCTGTTTTGTTACGCAACCCACGCTCAGCATGCAGGTGCAAAAGCTGGAAGCGACACTGGGCGTTAAAATTTTTGACCGGAGCCGGTCACCTGTTGTTCCTACCGAAGCAGGAAAAGAAATCCTGGAGCAGGCTAAAAAAATAATTTTGGAGAAAAACCGCATTGGGGAAATCATATCCGGGAGAAAAGGCCTGCTGGAAGGTGAATTGCGCATCGGCATCATTCCCACCCTGGCGCCTTATCTGTTACCCTTGTTTGTACAATCCTTTACCCGGAAATACCCAAAAGTGAAGCTGGTGGTTTTTGAAAAAACGACCGACGTCCTTTTGCAATTGCTTCGTGACACGGCACTGGATGTAGGCATTCTCGTAACGCCGCTTCATGAAAAAGGAATACAGGAAGAAGTATTGTTTTATGAAGAACTGCTGGCTTATGTTTCAGAGAACAATGGATTGTACCAGAAGACGTATGTGCTGGCAAAAGACATTGATCCGAATAAGTTGTGGTTGCTGGAAGAAGGGCATTGTTTCAGATCCCAGATGATCAATTTGTGCGAGCTGTTCAAAGCTGCCCGGCAGGGGAGTCATTTTGATTATGAGGCCGGCAGCTTTGAAACCCTTCGACGGATGGTGGAAATGAATGATGGCATTACTGTTTTACCTGAATTGGCTACCCTGGATTTCAGCAAGCGGCAGCAGGGACTGATCCGGCATTTCCGAAAACCGGCTCCCATGCGGGAAGTGAGCCTGATCGTACAGCGCGATTTTGTAAAAGAACGACTCGTACGCATTTTAAAAGAAGAAATCCTCCTTAGTATTCCGGACAAAATCAAAAGAAATAAAGACACCCATGTTGTACCTTTGTAAATAATGCGTCCTGCTCTATGAGCCGAATCAGACAATTCCTACTAACATCCCTGGGCGAAAAGCGATACCTCTGGTTGCTGGCAACAGCTTTCCAGAAGTTGTATAAAACGGGCAGGCTGAGTGTGGATTATCAGGATATTTATTTTTTAAAGAACCTGATCCGTCCGGGGGATCAGTGCATTGATATCGGCGCACACCTGGGTTATTTTACGCTTGAACTAAGCCGGCTGGCTGGAGATAACGGGCATGTATATGCGATTGAGCCCATGTCGAAATTTTTCCATACCCTGGATTTCCTGCTCAAAAAACGGAATATTCAAAATGTGACGCTGGAACAATATGCCATGGGGGGGGACGAAGAATTTGTGGAAATGGGTATTCCAAAGGTGAATAACGTCAAAAAATTTGCTTATGCGCGGGTCATCCGGACCAGTACTTTCCTGGAATATGTGGAGTCGGAAAAGGTAAAGAATATACGGGGAGATGAACACTTCGCCGGCCTTTCCCGTGTGGATTTCATCAAGTGTGATGTGGAAGGCCTGGAACTGGGGGTATTTCAGTCGCTACGTGAAATCATCCGGAAGCACCGGCCAATCATTTTGTGTGAACTGGGTGATCCGCAGGAGCGCGCCCGGTTATTGGAATTGTTGCGGGAATTTTCCTACGGACTTTATTATCTCGAAAATAAAAAATTAAAACCAATGGAGCCGGCCAGCCCCATCAAAACCGTTTCCCACAATCATTATTTTATTCCTGGAAACAAGGCTGGATTCTTTGAAGAGCGCTTTTTAGGAGTTGACGGATGACCGTTGACGGTTGACGGACATCAGGTGCGGATTCGCACATAAAGGCCGTCAACCGTCATCCCTTTTCAATTCTCCCCGATCCGCTTCAAATTCAAATCCGGCAGCGGTGAAACAATAAGCGGGAATTTTTCAATCGTGACGTTGGAAGGATCGAGACCGAAACCACGTTCTTCTGAAAGACTAACTTCCTTCAACCAGAAATATAACTTCATGACGATCCTTTCAAAAAAAGGCAACTCATTATCCTGACTCAGGTATTTTTCCATTACGATGATCTGGAAATCGCCAACTACATTATTCCTTTCCAGCGACTCATAACGGCTGGTGATATTTACTTCTTTATTTTTAACAAGGTCTTCCACCACTTTGCGGAACATGAGATTGATTTTCGGTTCAATCCTGAATCCGAGTCTGAATTCCACCCGGATGATGTCGTTTGGAATGATATGATCCACGGAATATTCCGCCGTGTAAGGGTCATCGAGTGTGTCAATGTGCACGAACCAGTAAATGTCGGCGCGTTTCGGTTTTTTATTCAGAATGGAATAAATAATCTTATGTTCTATTTCTTTGGGGTTGTTGGCACTGGTCATGTACATCAGGTGGGTAGCGAACTTGGGAACGGTCCGGTCGTTACTCAGTTCCTGAATCTGCGGCAGATAGTTTTCCATTCGTACAAACTCCACATAGCGGTTCTTGATCTTTCGGGAACGGAACCATATATACATAATGGCGAAGAGACCGCCTCCCACAATCAGGGTTACAAAACCGCCGTGCGGGAATTTTTCCAGGTTGGCAAAGAGGAAACTGAATTCAATAATCAGGTAAACGGCGAGATATAAATAAATAAAACCCGAGGGTGCCCGCCGGGAGATCAGGTAATTAGCAAAGAGTATGGAGGTAGCCAGCATACAAAGCGTAATGGCCAATCCGTAAGCTGCTTCCATATGGGAGGATGATCTGAAGTAAACGGCGATTCCGCAGCACCCGAGGAACAACATGAAGTTTATGGCAGGAATGTAAAGCTGCCCTTTTTGTTCTGTTGGATAGCTGATGCGGAATTTTGGCCAGAGATTAAGCCGCATGGCTTCACTGATCAGCGTAAAAGATCCGCTGATCAGGGCCTGGCTGGCAATGATAGCGGCAGCAGTGGCAATGAGGATGCCGGGAATCAGGAACCAGGAAGGCATGATGCTGTAAAAAACATTGCTGTTGGTGGTGTCAAAAACCTGACCTAAATGGCTATGAAGAAGCCACGCGCCCTGCCCGAGATAATTCAGGATCAGACAGGTTTTTACATAGATCCAGGATATCCGGATATTACTTTTACCAACATGGCCGAGGTCCGAATACAATGCTTCCGCACCAGTGGTACAAAGGAATACGGCGCCGAGAATCCAAAACCCTTTCGGATAAATGGTGAGCAGTTCAATGGCATATAGTGGGCTTAACGCCTTGAAAATTTGCAGGTCATCCAGCAGGTGACTGCATCCCAGGAGGGCTATCATGGCAAACCAGACAAACATGATCGGGCCAAAAAGTTTTCCGATGGACTGCGTACCGAATTGCTGAAGAAAGAAAAGCACCACCATGATGCCCAGTACAATATAAACGATTGTATCCTGTGGAATATAGTCCAGGTTTGGCAGTTGCCGCAGTCCTTCAATGGCTGAAGTAACAGAGATGGGCGGTGTGATCATACCATCGGCAAGCAAAGCGGCGCCACCGATCATGGCGGGTAAAACCAGCCAGCGTTTTTGCCGGCGTACCAGGGCATACAGGGAAAAAATCCCGCCTTCCCCCTTATTGTCTGCGTTTAACGTAAGCCATACATATTTAATCGTGGTTTGCAGTGTAAGGGTCCATATGATGCAGGAAAGGCTACCCAGGATAAGCAGTTCAGAGATCACCCTGCCGTTGATGATGGCATTTAATACATATAGCGGGGAGGTTCCGATATCTCCGTAAATAATACCTAAAGCAATAACCAGGTTGGCGAGCGTGACCTTATTAATTTGTTTGCTCACGTAGTGTAAGTTGTTTGGCGGTTTTAATAAAGGACGAACTTTTCAAAGGCAAACAATAAGTGTTCCCGAATGGCCCGCACAAAGATATAGGGAATAGGATGAAATTAACAGATTCTGAACGGAGTTTTGAGTAACTTACTCCCTATACCAATCTATATTAAGCGCATATTTATGAAATTACGATTCCTTGGCCTGCTGCTTCTTCTACCCATGCTGATGCAGGCACAACGCATCCAATATACGGAACCGGAGCAGGACGACAGTCGCAGGACAAATTTTGATATTATAGGTCGTGTTTCCGGTAATATTCTGGTGTTTAAGAATAACCGCAGCAACAATGTCATTTCCATTTATAATGAGGGTATGAAGCTGATCCAACGCGTAACCCTGGACTATCTTCCTGAAAAGTATACGAATATTGAGTTTGTTCAGTATCCGGATTTCTTTTATATGATGTATGAATACGAGAAGAAAAACATCGTCCATTTCACCGCAGTAAAACTGGATGGCGGAGGAAAGCGGATCAGTGATCCGGTGGATCTGGATACCACCCAGGTCAGGTCTTTCAGCAATAGTAAGATATATACCCATGTGCTGAGTGAAGACAAACAGCAGCTGATGGTACTTAAGATCAATAGTAAAAATCCAAAGAACTACGTATTCACCACATTCCTTTTTAATAAAAACCTGGAACTACAGGACAGACACCGCATCAATGTGCAGATGGATGATCGTAACAATCTGTTTACCAGTTTTGCACTTGATAACGAAGGTCAGCTGGTTTTTGCAAAATATACCAGCAGCAGTAATGGGGAATACGTGTCCCGTGTTTCGCTTATTACCAAGTCGGCCAAATCGGATACTTTTTCCATTAAGGATCCTGGTGCAGGCGACCGGGTGCTGGATGAACTCAAGATCAGAGTGGATAACAATAACAAACGCTACCTGATCTCTGCCTTTTACTACAAGCAACGACGGGGAAATATAGAAGGGCTTTACACCGTGATTTGGGATAAGCAAAGCAACAGCAAGCTGAACGAAACCCTTACTATTTTCAATGACGAACTGCGGGGGCTTGCCAAAAGCGCTGAATCCAACCTGAAAATGGCTTTCAATGATTTCTTCATCAAACACATTGTGGTAAAGAAAGACGGCGGCTATCTCGTGATCAGTGAGGCAGAATATACCACTTCGCGCGGGAATGCTTTTAACCGATGGGATTATATGTATGGATACTCGCCATATGCAGGACCAATGGATTACTATTCTCCTTTCTATAATCCGTATTCTCCCTGGAACCGCTATGGCAATAGCAGTATAAACCGGTATAATGCAGAAAATATCATGATCCTCTCATTCGATAAAAACAGTAATCTGGAATGGAGTAATGTAATTCAGAAAAGTCAATTCGATGATGATGGCAATAATCTGATCTCCCATCAACTGGTGAATACCGGAGGTGCGCTGCACTTTTTATATAATCAATATGAACGGAGAACACTTTTATTGTCGAATCAAAGCATCTCACCGGATGGAAAACTCACCCGTTATCCCACCCTGCGTAACCTGGACAAAGGATATGAATTTATGACGAGGTATGGAAAACAGATCAGCAGTAATCAAATTGTAATACCTTGCCTGTTCAGAAATTATCTTTGTTTCGCTAAAATAGATTTTTAAAACAACCTGTAGGTGATCGGTATCTTCAAACAAAAGGCGCCAACCAATGCCTTTCTGCTATTCGTTTATGCCCTTGTGCTGAAGTTTTATATTTTTCTTCA
>JAYVXJ010000819.1:0-3363 GCA_043785285.1 Chitinophagaceae bacterium | reverse complement strand
TTGGGATCGTCTTACTGCAGGTTGCCGCAAATCCATACGTTACCATTCTGGGACCTGCCCGTACGGCTTCATCAAGATTAACGCTGATTCAGGGTGTGGGTTCTATTGGCACTACGGTCGCTCCGCTCCTGGGCTCTTATTTTATTTTGTCCCGCTTAAAAGAATCTCATGCATCCAGTGAAGCTGTACGCTATCCATATGTAGGAATTGCGTGCCTGCTGATCCTTATTGCATTGATCGTTTACCGCCTGAAGCTTCCGGATATTAAGGCCCGCGCCGGCTCAATAGAAACTCCTGCAGATGAAAAGGTTAAAAGTATTTTTTTCTTCAGGAATTTGAATCTCGGTGTTTGGGCCATCTTTGTTTATGTGGGTGCGGAGGTTTCCATTGGAACCTTTCTGACCAATTACATTGCGGACACTCTGAAAATTGAGGTCCATCATGCAAATAGCTTTGTAGCTTTTTACTGGGGCAGCATGTTGATTGGCCGGCTAATAGGATCGGCTGTGCTGCAATCCGTAAAACCTCCGGTTGTTTTAACGGTTTGTGCCGCCTTGTCCGTTTTGTTAATTGCTATTTCGATCAATACTTCCGGATATATAGCTGTTTGGAGCCTGATTGCCGTTGGGTTATGTAACTCCATCATGTTCGCAACCATTTTTTCCTTATCTGTCAACGGATTAGGAAAGTACACGACACGGGCTTCCGGGCTTTTATCCACTTCCATTGTTGGAGGAGCTATTATTTCCCTTTCAGTGGGCTTAATAAAAGATAACTCCACCTGGTCCGTGGCCCTTATCATACCCGCCCTGTGTTATCTATATATCTTGTTTTATGGTATCCAGGGGTATAAATCAAAATTCAGCCTGTCATCATATCGTACAATTTTTTAGCTTAAAAATTGATGTATGAAATTTTCATTTAAAAAAATATTTCTGCTAAGCCTGGTCCCGTTGATTCATTTGTCCTGCAAGACGCAAATGGCTAACTCCAAAAGTGAAGATATCATTAACAGTGAGTGCAATTTTATACTTGCTCACCAATTAAGCGATGGTGCTTTTACTATGTCTGCAAACCGGGAAACTATGGGTTATAAGATAATGCCTTATTTTAATAATATAGCAGCGCGGGCACTTCTGGAAAACCCGACAACTGCAAATATAACTGCAGTTAAGAATTGGATGATATGGTATATGACTCATTTAAATGCGGATGGATCAGTTTATGATTATTATGCAAGTAATTATACAGGCCCAGCCACTTTAACTTCAACCAATGACTTCGATTCTATCGATTCTTATGGGGCTACATTCTTTACATTGGCTAAACGGTTATGTGAAGTATCCCCTGCTGACAAAATCTGGTTGATAAATAATTATTCCGCTCAATTGATACTAATTGGAAAAGCGTTGTCCCTTGTCTCAGCAAGTGACGGATTAACGATAGCTAAACCAACTTATCGGGTTAAGTATACTATGGATAACGCGGAAGTAAATGAAGGCTTATCGGATATGGTGTGGCTATCGCGAAATGTTATTACAGGAGGCGATCCTGGCTATTGGCAAACTTTACTGGCTAATAACACCCGTTCGATCGAAACTGATTTATGGAACATTCCAAGTGGAAGATATTTTATGTATAAAGGAGGACCGGTCGCTAATTGGAGTACCTTTTATGCAGACGCCACCTGCCAGTTATACCCGATATGGTGCAGGGTGATATTGCCAAATTCTCCAAGGGCACAGAGTTTATGGAATACGTTCAATGCCAACTATCCCGATTGGCCCTCAGGAAAAATTTACGATGCCGGAGGATTTCCCTGGACCCTGGTAAGTTATGTGGCAGCAGTGATGAATGATAAAACCAGAACGGACAACTATTTACGGTATGTAGCATCCTACACAGACCGGGGGGATCAACCAACAAAGAATTGGTATAATCTGGAAGCAGCTTTTGTAATTCTTGCTGCCAAAAAATAATTACGGCAGTACACTGTTTCCACGAACGGGGTAAGGTTGATTCAGCATCATCATCGATCCTACTCCAAAGACAATACCTTATTTCTGACTAATAAGCAAGCCCCTATAACACCTGCATTCTCCCCTAATTTCGACATTTTCAACTGTGTATCATTGTTAACCAGATTAAGCGAATATTTATTAATTGCACTTTTAATAGGTAATCTGATATATTCTTCAGTTGCAGCGAGACTGCCCCCCAGAATAACCAGTTGCGGATTGAATATATTGATCAACAGGGCAATTCCCCGGCCAATATTCCCCCCTATCTGCTCAATTAATTCAATAGCTAATATATCGTCATGGTTAGCGGCGAAAATAATATCATCCATACTTATATCCTCGTAATTACTTTTTTCACTTGTAAGTGAAGAGGAAGAACCTTCCTTTAACTTTTCCTTGAACATCCTGGCAAGGGCCCATCCGGAAGCCACTGTTTCCAGGCAGCCTTTTTTGCCACAATGGCAAAGGATTTCATTATCAAACAAAGGGATATGACCAAACTCGCCGGAATAACCTGAATTACCATAATATAGTTGACCGTCGATTAATATGCCCAATCCTATTCCATAATCCAGGTTCAAAAATAAAACGTCTTTCTCTGATTTTACTATTCCTGAACTGAATTCACCGTAAGCCATTGCCCTGGAGTCGTTTTCAAGAAACACGCGCACGCCTACTTTCGACTCAATAATTTTAGTAAGTGGTTCTTCTTCAAAATAAAAAAAACTGTAACTATGGCCTGTATTACGGTTGATACGGCCCGTTAGATTAATGCCTATTCCCAGGATTTTTTCTTTGGATACAGCGGATTCTCTAATAAACCGGTTAATTAATTGGCACAAATCCTCCAATGATTCCTTGTTATTATCCAGTTTATAAGGTAATTTTTCCGAGATCTTGATAATGTTTTTATTCAAGTCTGATAACCCGATATTGATATGATTTTTTTTCACGTCCACTCCGACAAATAAGACCGAATCAGGAATCAGACCATACAGGTTCGGTCTGCGACCACCGTTGGAATCTATCTTGCCGTTATCCTGTACCATGCCATCCTGGATCAAATCATTTAACAGGTTAGTCACTTTGGGAATACTCAAATTTAATTCCTTACACAAGTCCGCAATAGTGGCATTTCCAATATTAGCGAAATAAGAAATTATCGCTTTTTTCAAATTGATGTTCTTGTAGGCTACGCCTGTGATATTCTCACTATTTAACTCTTCAAAAAAAGTTTTTGCCACGATGAAATTTTAAATGGGTTCAGAGAGGTAAATTAATTTAATCGAATAAGATGTTAAAATAAATTAAAATCAAACTCATCCGGTTTCACGAAAAACTA
>JAYVXJ010000818.1:0-10856 GCA_043785285.1 Chitinophagaceae bacterium | reverse complement strand
AAGCACTCCCTGCAATGCATGCAACACCCCATTGGCGGCAACCAGGTCCACCGCAATAACCGGAACCCCATTCACAAATATGCGGCTGGAATCGCCGGAAATAAAAACTGAGTCGCCGTTGGCCATGATTTCCTTTAATTCCTTTGTGCCGATAAAGTAAGAAGCAGTCATGGATATTCCGGCAATGGTATGGTAGAGTGCCAGGTTTTTTGCATCGGCTACAGAATAACTATTGATGACAGTCTGATTGATGCCGGCCTGGTTCAGGGCATCATTGGTCGGAACAAAAACGGTAAATGGTCCGGATCCATTGAATATCGTATCCAGATTTGCCTGCTTAATGATGGATTCAAAAAGCGTTGTATTGCTTCCATTTGCCAGAACATAGGATATCGTTGACGTTTTAAAATCTATGCTCTTAGGTGTATTTTTAGTACAACCCCAACCCGATATCCCGATAATCGCGATAAGAAAAAATAATATTCCCCGGTTGCCGGATAATGTTCTCATACACATTTACTGTTTTATTTATTCAGGCATTACATGGCCATGCCTGCAATACGTAAAAAATGGAATTTAGGTATGCTGGCCATCTGATTTTTATTCCAGCGTAAAGCTAACCCGCCCATCTTTTTCATCTTTCAGGAGGATGCCGATTTCCAGCAATTGATTGCGGATCCGGTCCGAGGTCTGGTAGTCTTTTTTTGCCCTGGCTTCCCGCCGGATATCGATCAGCAAATCCATGACCCCCTGAAGTCTGTCCGGGTCCCTTCCGATTTCTTCGCTTAAACCCAATACCTCTTCCAGATAATTTTTGAACTGCTTTTTTACATAAGACAGGGTTTCAGGGGAAAGGGTTGTTTTTTCCAGGTCGCCGCTCCGGAAAGAATTGATATGGGTAACCAGTATAAACATATTGGCCAGCACTTTAGCTGTATTAAAGTCATCGTTCATGAAATCATCAAACTCCCGGCATAGGGAATTGAACTGGGTTTCGAGCAGGGGATTAATTTCTTTCCCGGGATCGCTGGTCATTTTCTGAAGTTCCCGGTAGGAATCCCATAAGCGTTTCAGTCCTTTTTCTGATGCCTGTAAAGCTTCATTACCAAAATCGAGGGTACTCCGGTAATGGGTTTGTAAAATAAAAAAACGGATCGTCATCGGATGGTAAGCCTGTTCAAGCAAGGGGTTATTCCCGGAGAACATATCAGTAAGCGTGATTACATTATTATAGCTTTTGCCCATTTTTTTCCCGTTAATCGTGATCATATTATTATGCAGCCAGTATCTGGCCGGCACATGATGGTTACAGATCGTGCTCTGGGCAATTTCACTTTCATGATGTGGGAACATCAGATCCATGCCACCTCCATGGATATCGAATTCAGTTCCCAGATATTTTGTACTCATAGCAGAGCATTCAATATGCCATCCGGGAAATCCTTCTCCCCAGGGACTGTTCCAACGCATGATATGGCCGGGAGGTGCAGCTTTCCAGAGGGCAAAATCCTGGCGGTTCCGTTTTTCTTCCTGGCTTTCCAGTTCGCGTGTTGTTTCCAGCAATTCATCCAGTTTTCGTCCGCTCAGTTTTCCGTAAGGATAATGATCAGCATATTTTTTTACGTCGAAATAAACCGATCCGTTCATGGCATATCCATATCCTGCTGCAATAATCTTTTTGATCATATCAATCTGCTCAACGATGTGGCCGGTGGCCGTTGGTTCAATACCGGGATCCAGATTATTGAACCTGTGCATAGCCCAATGGAAGAGATTGGTATACTTCTGTACGAGCTCCATGGGTTCCAGTTTCTCAATCACTGCTTTTTTAGAGATCTTATCTTCCGCCTCCCTGCCTTCTTCTTCAAAATGACCGGCATCGGTGATATTGCGAACGTATCGAACTTTATAGCCGAGGTACAAAAGATATCTGTATATCACATCAAAGCTGATAAACCCCCGGGCATGCCCCAGATGGCTCTCCCCGCTTACTGTGGGTCCGCATACATACATCCCCACGTGGTTGGGTGTCAACGGAACAAATTCTTCTTTTTGCCTGCTGTATGAATTATAAACTTTTAAGTTACTCATGCCTTCGCCCAAATATAAACATTTATCGCTTTTCGTCGGCAAGCTGAAGGTCGGCTATCACTGAATGATGGTCTGAAAATGGAGATACTATTTTTGTGCATTGCAATACATTAAATGGGGTTGCCGGAAGAATGTAGTCGATACGCAGGGTGGGTGAAATATGAATATAAGTTCTTCCGATTCCGAAAGACCTGGCAATGAAAGCATCCTGACGGTCGCCTCTGATGTGAAAATAAGTATACGAATTCGGAACATCGTTGAAATCTCCGCAGATGACTACCGGATAAGGACTCGCATCCAAATGCTTTCTTACGATATCGGCCTGGTATCCGCGCAGACTGAGTGCATATTTTAGCTTTTTTGCAAGCGACCGGGATGCCTGTAATATGCTGTCCTTTGCATTGCGAATGATTTCAACATCCCGGAAATCCTTGGGCTTGAAAAGTACCGACTGCAAATGAACGGTGCATACCCGGATTCGTTTCCCATTCAAACCGATATCTGCTTCAATCAGGCTTTCTGAACTGCCAGCGGTATCTGCATTAAAACTTTGCCTTGCCTTCCAGAGGATCGGGTATCTGGAAAAAATGATTACCCCCGTTTCATATTTAGTTGATTTGTTGTGGTAATCCCGCGAGAAAAAATAATAGGGATAATGAAGCTTATCACGGATATAGCGGATATTGGATTTCGAGGAATCATCGGACTCGTAAAATTCCTGAAAACACAGGAGGTCAGCCTGCTGTTTGGCTACCAGTTCCAGCATCTGCAGGCGATGGCCGGAAGCGCCGGTTTTTTTTGTTGTGAATTCATCCCAGCGCCTGACATTCCAGGTCATGATCCGGATTGTATTTTCTTTTTTGTGCGAAAAATCTTTTTTAGAAAGACTCATTCCAAAGAAGGCGTGAATATTCTGCCAGCCAATGATCAGGGAAATTAAGGAAATGAGCGACCATCGGGGGGAAACGAAAAACCAGAAAAATAAAAATCCCAATAGCAGGATAAGGAATAAAGGAAAAAGAAAAGAAAGCAAAGAAATGAACCACCATTTATCCGGATGAAGAAAAGCATTACAACAGGTAGCCAGGAACAAAAGGGCAATAGCAATATTCAGCAGAATGAGGAAGCGTTTCGTAAATTTCCGCAGTGATACCATGGGAGACCCTAAGTTACAAATCTTCCTCTTCAGCGGCCCGCTTCAGTATGTCTTTTTCTTCACTGGTGAGAAAGCGGTAGCCCTGCTGATTGATTTTGTCCAGGATCTCATCAATCCTTTTCTGGGTGATATTGGGAATTTTCTTATAGGGCTGGGTTCCTGCCACGTTATAGTAAAATTCATCTTTGAGTTGCCTGGGTTTTTTCTTTTTATCAGGATTGAAAAGGTTGTTGAACCAGTCGAAAAGTTGATTTATCCAAATACTTCCGTCACGACCCCTCCGCATTTGATAGATAAACAAAAACCCAACTCCTGCTGCGCCTGCATTGGCGAGATAAACGCCTGTTTCGCCATAACCAATGCTGGAAAAATTAATCAGCAGAAATAGCAGGGTTAGCACCCAAAGGGGGATACCCCCGTTGATCATGGGAAAGATGCGATAATCCGGCGAAACAGTGGTGGTGGCTATTGCCAGGGCTGCAATGGCGCAATTGGCGCCTGAAAAGCTGCTCCCGTCCATTTGTGCGTGCAGTTCGGGGAAAACGAGATGGGACAAGATAAACAATACAGCACCCGTCAGTCCTCCATAAAGGTAGATGGAGATGATTTTCCGGTTTCCTGTCAGATCCTGTAAAATATAGCCAAAGCTCCAAAGCCAGAACATATTGGAAATAAACCGGAAGAGCTCGTGATCGGTAAACATATACGTGACCATCGTCCAGGGCCGTAATACAAGCTTTCCGGGCGCGGCCGGCAGGGCAAACCAGTTATAGACATGGGTATAGTAAGCACTGATCTGGGTATCACTTACCAGATAAACCACGTATACAAATTTCAGGATGACAAACAGCACGGCATTCCCGATCAGGAGTTGGATGAGCGCATTTCCATCCTGACCCAGGTTCATTCGTTTCCGGTAATTGTCTTCTTTTACATTCATGGACTTTAAATGTACGGCATGACTAATATTGACGTTGCAGTGGCGGGACTGTTTTATTAACAGTTGGAAACGATATGGGTTCAGTAAAAATTCTTGCGATCTGTTTTTTTCCAGTATAATACCAGAATAATACCTATTATGGCTCCTCCCAGGTGGGCCCAATGCGCCACATTATCCCCTGCGGAATTCTGAATTCCCAGAAACAATTCCATCCCAGCATAAAAAAGCACAAACCATTTAGCCTTAATGGGCACAAAAAAGTAAAGGTAGATAAGGCTGTTCGGGAAGAGGTATCCAAAGGCGGCCAGACAGCCGAAAACAGCTCCGGAAGCACCGATGGTAGCGCCATTAACCACTACATTAGGATCATTGATAGCGATCATTTGTTCGTGGATAGGCATTTGATGAATCAGATCCCAATACGGGGCCATTTCATGATTCAGGATCAACAGGTGCAATGCCGCAGAGCCAAGTCCGCAGGCTATATAAAAAATCAAAAACTTTTTCGGTCCCCAGTAATTCTCCAGAATGCTCCCAAACATCCAGAGAGCAAACATATTAAAAAGGATATGATCCCATCCCCCGTGCAGGAACATATAGGTGATGAGCTGGTGCGGACGGAAAAACACAGAACGGACTTCATGAAGGGCAAACAGGTTTTCTATGCTGAAGTTGGGATTGTTTTTAAAAGCCAGTTGAGCAAGGAAAACGAGTACATTAATGATGATCAGATTCTTGATTACGGGCGGGATCATCTGAAAACGCCCAGGTCGAAATTCAGTCATAGTTCATCTTCAATTACGGCTGCAAGTTAATGGTTTAAAAAAAGTCTGGTCACATTTTCAATATGATGGGTATGGGGGAACATATCTACCGGCTGTATGGCAGTAACGGCATATTTTTCAGAAAGCAGTTGAAGATCCCGGGCCTGGGTAGCCGGATTACAACTTACGTATACAATTTTTTCTGCCGCTATTTCCAGCAGCTTATTCACTAGTTTTCCGGTCATACCCGCCCGCGGCGGGTCGGTGATGATAACATCGGGCCGGCCATGCGATTCAAAAAAGGAATCATGGCATAATTCACTCACATCTCCGGTAAAAAAATCAGCGTGGAACACCTGATTGAGCTCCGCATTTTCTTTTGCATCAGCAAGAGCTTCCGGAATGAGTTCTACTCCGATCACCCGGCGGGCCTGATCGCTGAGAAATATGCCGATGCTGCCGGTTCCGCAATAAAGATCATAAACCGTTTCCTTTCCGCTGAGGCCCGCAAAATCCCGCGTTACCTGGTAAAGGCGCTCTGCCTGCGCAGTATGGGTTTGAAAAAAAGATTTCGGTCCGATCTTAAAAGAAAACTTTTCCAGCTTTTCCACCACATACCCTTTGCCATAAAAAACAATGGGATTGAGCCCATGCAGACTGTCGTTCATTTTAGGATTGATGGTATATAGCAGGGTGGTAATGGCCGGGAATTTTTCCATCATATGCGCTAAAAGGCGGTTCACCAGATCCTCATCAACATATCCCAACACGATGTTCACCATCAGCTCCCCGGTCCGGCAAAGCCGAACCTGCATCGTGCGGAGAAAACCCTCATGCCGGAGAATATCATAAAAAGAAACTTTATTTTCAATTCCCCAGCGCTTTACTTCCTTACGGATAAAATTCGTGGGTTCTTTCTGAAGAAAACAGGTGTCTACATCCACCACTTTATCAAAGATGCCCCGGGCATGAAACCCTGCTGCATCCTGTAGGGCAGAGATCCCGGGATCCTGTACTTCGCTGCGCAACAGATACCTGCGGTTGGAAAAAGTATATTCCAGTTTATTACGGTAACCGGTGGTATGGGCAGCACCCAGGATGGGCATCATTGGTGGCAGATCCATTTTTCCGATCCGCTTCAGGCTTTGCCATACCTGGTCCTGTTTATATTCCAATTGTTTTTGATAGGGTAGCATCTGCCACTGGCAGCCACCGCAAATGCCGAAATGGGAGCAAAAAGGGTCGATCCTTTCCGCCGAATATTCATGGAAGGAGAGTACATGCCCTTCGGCCCAATCCTTCTTATTTTTTGTTAACCTTACGGTAACCACATCCCCGGGAACCGCCTGTTCTATGAAGACCACCTTGCCTTCGTGCTTAGCCAGACTTTTTCCCCCGGCCGCGTATCCGGTTACCAGGAGATTTTCCAAAACAATATTTTTCTTCTTTCCCACGGCGGCAAATGTAGGATTATCCTAATTTAGCAGTCCTATGTTCAACCTTCTGCTCAAAAAAGGCTTTTTACCCATTATTTTTTTGCTCCTGGCCCATTCCTGCCTTTCGCAGGGATATGACATCCATCTTACCTTAAAGCCCTATGCCAAAAGCCAGGTATACCTGGGTTATCATTATGGGAAAATAAAAGCAGTGGCTGATTCCCTCACGCTCGACGCGAATGCCGGGGGTGATTTTAAAGGGAAAGAAAAATTACCTGAAGGCGTATATTTTATTGTCTCTCCCAAAAAAGAGATCCTTTTCGAATTGCTGATCGGCCGGCAACAGCAATTTTCTGTTGCTGCGGATACGGTCAGGATGCCGGAAAGCATTGTATTTACAGGATCGCCGGAAAATAGTTTTTTCCAGGACTATACCTCCTTTATGAACAGCAGGGGCAGAGAAATCACGTTGTTGCAATCACAGCTTTCGCAAACTAAATCAAAAAAAGATTCTGTTGTCATTCAGCAGAAACTCCACAAAGCCAATGAGGAAGTAAAAACCTACCGGGAACAGGTGGAAAAAAAGGATCCGTCTTCTCTGCTGAGTGCCCTGTTACTGGCGTTAAAAGAACCTGTGGTTCCACCCGCACCTGGTGCAGGTAATGGAAAGCCGGATACTAATTTTGCTTACCGGCATTTTAAAGATCACTATTGGGATAATATTTCTTTTACAGATGACCGCCTGATCCGGACGCCGGTTTTCGAGCCCAAGCTGGATCGTTATTACAAGGATCTTGTTTCTCCCGATCCGGATTCCATCAACCGCGAAATAGACCACATGCTCCTGTATTCCCGCACCAATAAGGAGATGTTCAAATACCTGCTGATCCATTTCGTTCAGAAATATATTAACCCCGATTACATGGGCCAGGATGCCGTTTTCGTGCATCTTTTTGAAAAATATATCAATACAGGGCAGGCCGATTTTTTTACCGGGAAATACCGAAAATTCGTAGATGACCGGGCCTATAGCCTAATGGCGAATCTGATTGGTCAGCCAGCGCCCGGGCTGGTAATGACCGACACGCTGGGAAAAACACGATCCCTGTATGAAGTGAAAGCCGATTTTATACTGGTTTGTTTCTGGGACCCCACCTGCAGCCATTGCAAGGAAACCATTCCAAAAGTGGATTCCATTTATCAGGCTAAATGGAAAAAGGAAGGATTGAAAGTAGTGGGCGTAATGGTTGATGGAGGAAAGGACAAATGGATTGATTTTATCCGCGATCACAATTTGAAGGATTGGATACACGTTTACCAGACAACAGCCCAGCACGATGCGGAAGCATCTGCAGGTCACCCGGACTACCGTCAGTTATATGATGTTTACCAGACTCCTGTTCTTTATCTGCTGGATAAAGACAAACGGATCATCGCGAAAAAACTTACTTATCTGCAGCTCGATGAAGTGCTCAACCTCAAGCTGAAAAAGGTCAATTCATGATATGAAGAATGTAGTTCTGATCATTTCCCTGCTTTTCTGCTCCCAAACTTTTTTCGGTCAAACGCTTGTCCGGTATGGCAATCACCAGATCAGCCGGGATGAATTTTTAATGGCCTACCGGAAAAATAATACAAATACAAAGTCCGCGGAACGGTCTTACCGTGAATACCTGGAATTGTACACCCGGTACCGGCTGAAAGTTCAGGCGGCATACGACAGAAAGCTGGATACATTGCCCGGGCAAATTTCCGAGCTGCAGAATTTCCGCAGCCAGATCGCAGATCAGTACAGCAATGATGAAAGCAGCCTTAACCGGATGGTACAAGAAGCATTTATAAGATCCCAAAAAGATATCCGCCTGTCTTACCTTTTTGTTTTAGCCCCAAAAACCGCCACTCCGGCAGATAGCCTCAAAGCCTGGCATAAAATCAATGAAGCTTATAGCAAACTGAAGAAAAATAAAAATTTTGAAGAAGCGGCCATTGCCTATTCTGAAGACCCCTTTGTTAAAACCAACCTGGGGGATCTGGGATTCGTAACCGTTTTTGATCTTCCCTATGCCATGGAAACGATGGCTTACCAAACAGCGGTTGGCAAAGTTTCTCCTGTTTTCAGAACAGAGGGCGGGTATCTTATTATAAAAAAAACCGGGGAGAGACCTGCATTGGGACGTATGCGGGTTGCCCAGATCCTATTGATTTTTTCCTATCCTGCTGATGATTCAGCAAAAGCGGATACCCGGCACAGAGCCGATTCTTTGTATAAGGCGATCCAGTCCGGTTCTGATTTTGGCGAACTGGCCAGAAAATTCAGCGGGGATAATTTGTCTTATCAGTTAGCTGGTGTATTGCCCGAATTCGGAGTTGGAAAATATGAACCTGCATTTGAACATATGGCTTATGGTCTCAAAAAAGAGGGAGATATCAGCGAACCTTTTGTCAGCAGTTTCGGATTTCATATCCTGAAAAGTATCGCACGGATTCCGGTTTCTGAAACAAAGGACAAAAAGACGATGGATGAATTAAAGGAGAGAGTGAAAGCTGATCCGCGAATTGAGGTATCCAGAAAAGAAATGTTGCAAACAATTTTAAAAGAAACGGGATTTAAACAAATGACGGCTGCAGGAGATCATTTGTTTGTATTTACGGATAGTATGCTGTTGGGTAAAAAAGAACCTATTTATCCGAATTTGAATGCACACCGGGTGCTATATCAATTTCCCGATAAAACAATAACGGTAAGTGATTGGGTAAATTATCGCAGAACATTGAGCCGTGTGCCTTCGATGATCAATGGAAAAACCAATCGGGATTTGCTGGATCAATACCGGCAGACCGTAGTTTTTGATTATTATAAAGCACATCTCGAAAAATTCAATAAGGCATTTGCAAATCAGATCAATGAATTCCGGGATGGTAATTTATTGTTCGATATTATGCAAAGGCAGGTATGGGATAAAGCTTCAGCAGATACCGCCGGACTGAAAAATTATTTTAAGACCCATTCCCGCAATTATTGGTGGGAATCCAGTGCAGATGCCATAATAGTCAATGCGGCTAATCAGGTATCTGCGGAAAAAATCCAGCCGCACTTTCAGATGGATATTTTTAACTGGCGCAGAATAGTGGATAGTTTGGGAGGACAGGTTCAGGCTGATTCAGGACGATTTGAAATAAAACTATTGCCGGGAAATGGGAATGCAGAAGAAAATCATTTTACATCCATTGTCTCCAATACGGATAAAACAGTGCAGTTTGCCTATGTGATCCGGAAGCATCCTGATGCTGCACCGAGATCCTTTGAAGATGCGCGTGGACTGGTGATTAACGATTATCAGAATGAACTGGAAAACAAATGGATTGCTGAATTAAAAAGGAAATACCCGGTTCGGGTGGATGAGGCTGTTTTTAAAACGCTGCTAAGGTAATGTGTAGATGTGAAAACGGGTTGATTCTACCCGGCAAACTTAATACTGTCGAGCATATCCAGGATAGCCGCATCTTCAACGATATCAAACTTACGGGCCAGCATTTTATCTGATGAACGCAGAATCTCGTAATCTTCTACAGTGAGTGTTTTTGGATTTGGACCACCACCCGACCAGTCAATATAATAGAAATTGTTATTGACTACCGATCCGCGGAATTTGGAATTCATGATGAGTGTTGGAATGAGGAATTCATCCGGACCCCAGGTAAACCGGATAAAGCGCTTTAACCGCTTATTCGAATCAATAAAATCCACAACGTATTTTGCACAATCCGTTCCAAGCGTCATACACATAGCACGGGGCCCTCCGTATAAAATATAAGGAAGCGGAAATTTTCTTTCCGGAAGAAAGGCATTCAGAAAAAATTGAAGCCGGTATCTTCCACGGAATCCGAAATTGGTAAAATGGTATTTATTAATACGCGTAATGGCATGACTCCACCATTCGTCGCGCTCTTCATAACATATAAAATTCTTATCCCGGTTTTTTTCAAGAGAAGCATAAATAGCGCTAACCGGCTTGATAGGATAATCCTGCCCGCTCATGACGTTGATAAAATCATATTGCCTTTCCCCGCTCAACACCTCTTTAATGGAAGTGAGTACTGCATGTATAAAACTGTAAGAAGCCCACCTGACTTTAATACGGCGTTGAACAAATTGTACATTGGGCAACCCCGCGAGATAAAGGAAGTCTTTCTGTTTTGTTTTTTTATCGAGATGGATATAAAAATCGAATGGGAAGTGCTCAAATTTTTTGATGAGACGCTCAATTTGCTGAGGGTCTTTATGAGCCATTATGATACACGCGATCCGCATATTGTTTTTGAGTTTCTCAGGATAAAAAAACAGGAATCAGGTGTGTTTACCCGGGATTGGTAAACCGATAGCATAGATTTGAAACAAAAGTAGTGCCGAATTTTTTAATATAATATTATTATTGGGCCCCTTAACTATTAATTAAAAGAGAGTTAGG
>JAYVXJ010000817.1:0-3374 GCA_043785285.1 Chitinophagaceae bacterium | reverse complement strand
TAGTGAAATCGGTCAGTTGGCAGGGGTTTCAAATACGGACTGGAGCTGGGCCGGGTTATTCGCTGATTTTGATAACGATGGATGGAAAGATCTCTTTATCAGCAATGGATATTTAAGGGACTTCACCGATCTGGATTTTTTAAAGTATACTGTTGCCGATGCTAAAGTAGAAGCCGCAAAACAGGGTCATCAGCATTTTCAGACTTATGATCTGGTACGCCGGATGCCATCCAATAAATTAAGCAATTATATATTCCAAAACAATCACGACCTAAGTTTTTCAAATGTCTCGGCAAACTGGGGCTTAAACAAACCGACCATTTCCAATGCTGCTGCTTATGCAGACCTGGATAATGACGGAGACCTTGACCTGGTGATCTGTAATAATAATGAGCCCGCAATGGTTTACCGGAATAACGAAAGCGAATTGCGGAAGAATCACTATATCAAATTGCGTTTAAGCGGGGAAGGCCTTAATACAAAGGCCTTTGGGGCTAAAGCCACGCTGACCACCAGGGACGGAATGAGTCAATACGAGGAACTTTATCCGGTGAGAGGGTACCAGTCAAGCATGGTACCCGAACTCTTATTTGGGTTTCCCAAAGAACAAGAGATCCTGCAGTTGCTGATCGTCTGGCCGGATGGCAAGGAGACCCTGCTAAAAAATGTGGCACCGGATCAGACTCTTGAATTGAAACAATCCGATGCTTCTTTGCCGAAGGAGAATTTGGCAGTGACCAGTCCGCATAAAAAAATATTTACGGATGTTACCGCAACATCCGGGATATCCTTCCGTCACCTCGAAAATGATTTTATTGATTTTAAGGACGAAGTGCTGCTACCTTACCAGTTATCGAAAGAAGGGCCTGCGTTGGCTAAGGCAGATGTGAATGGGGATCATCTGGAAGATGTATTTATTGGAGGAGCCATCGGACAGTCAGGCAAACTGTACCTGCAGATACCCGGTGGTAAATTTGTGCAGGCCGTGAATCAGCCATGGAACGCCGATTCCAACAGTGAAGAAGTGAATGCCATATTCTTTGACGCAGATCAGGATGGCGATATGGATTTATATGTAGCGAGTGGTGGTAATGAATATGCAGATCAATCCCCGGAATATCAGGATCAGTTGTATATAAACGATGGCAAAGGAAATTTTAGCCGGGCTAAGAATGTCCTTCCTCCTATGCTCAGCAGTAAGTTTGCCATTGCAGCCGGTGATTTCGATAATGACGGAGATATGGATTTATTTATTGGCGGCAGAGGAATGCCCGGATCCTTTCCACTGGCATCAAGAAGTTATCTGCTTCGAAACGACTCGAAAAACGGGGTAATCCGTTTTACAGATGTAACCGGAGAAGTATGTAAAGATCTCCGGGAGCCGGGTATGGTAAAAGCTGCTGTTTGGGCGGATATTAATCATGATCATTACCCTGATCTCCTGATTGCAGGAGACTGGATGCCGGTGATGTTATTTCAAAACAACTCGGGGAAATTAGTGGATATATCAGCTAAAGCCGGACTGGCTCATTTAAATGGAATGTGGGGATCCATCACAGCCGCCGACGTCAATAAGGATGGGAAGATGGATTTTATTCTTGGTAATTGCGGCTATAATAACCAGTTCAAGGCATCTCCCAAACAACCCATGACCATGTATGTTGCCGATTTTGATGATAATGGCAGCCTCGATCCGATTATCTGCTATTATATCCAGGGGAAGAGTTACCCGATGGCTTCAAGAGATGAACTGCTGGACCAGATTGCTCCACTAAAAAGGAAATTTATAAAATACAGCGACTATGCCGATGCAACGATTGAAGATATTTTTCCGGAAGAAAAAATAAAACAGGCAAAAAAATACACGTGTGAAGAGCTGGCTTCAGGTATTTTATATAATCAGGGGAATAATCAATTTTCATTTAAACCATTGCCTCTCCCGGCGCAGTTTTCAAAAGTTTTCGGAGCGGTAGTAGATGACTTTGACAAAGACGGATTAGCTGATATTTTATTGTCGGGGAATTTTTATCCATACCGCACACAATTGGGACAGTGTGATGCCAGTCTGGGAGTTTTATTCAAAGGAACGGGCCAGTCATTTGAAGCTGTTGATCCTGCAGTAAGCGATTGCTATATTGGTGGAGATGTAAGAGGAATGGTGGAAATAAAAAATGGGTCAGGCGAAAAATTAATCATCATTGCTAAGAATAATGATGCTGTGCAGGTTTTAAAAACAACGAGTGAATGAAACAGTTTCCTGTCTTTTTTTTAGGCGTTTTCATCTGCCTGAATGGAGCGGCTCAAAAAAAAGCATGGCTTTATGATGCAGCGCCTTTGCACCGGGCGGAAAGGGCACTGACCGATGTGATTATTCACGATATTTTTTCACCTCCGGTTTCCAGCAGAATTTACCTGTATGCGAATATGGCTGCTTATGAAGTTTTGGCGAAGGCAAATCCGGAACGGTATTCTTCCCTTCACGGCCAGGTGAAATCATTTCCGCAAATTCCGGCAGCGCAAAAAAAAATATCTGCCTCGCTGGCCGCTGTATATGCTTTTATGCAGGTGGGGAAAGAGCTGGTTTTTTCCGAACCCATTTTAGAAGATTCTTTAAAAAACATCCTTACCTGGTATAAAACCAAAAAGATAGATAAAGAGATGTATGATGCCTCCTTGAAATATGGACGGGAAGTTGCAGATACTATAATCAATTGGGCAGGTAAAGATCACTATAAGGAAACGCGTAAACTTCCCCGTTACCGGTTTTCAAAAGAAGAAGGTAAATGGATTCCTACACCTCCCGGCTACATGGCAGCCATAGAACCTTACTGGAACAGGATCAGACTAATCGCGTTGGATTCGAGCAGCCAGTTCCGGCCTCCGGCGCCCATTGCATTCAGTAAGGATACCAGTAGCCTGTTTTACAAACAGGCTTATGATGTATATGAAACAGGCAACGGATTAACTGCTGATCAAAAAGCAACAGCTAATTTCTGGGATTGCAATCCTTTCGCCATAAATATGCAGGGGCACCTGCACTTTGCGGAAAAAAAAATATCCCCTGGCGGCCATTGGATGTCCATTGTAGGCGTTGCGGCACAACAGAAAAATATGTCCATCGTAAACGCATCCGCGGTCTATACGCTTACATCCATCGCATTGTTTGATGCATTTATCAGTTGCTGGGATGAAAAATACCGGAGTAATGTTATCCGGCCGGAAACTTATATCAACAATTATATCGATGAAAACTGGCGACCGGTATTGCAAACACCTCCTTTCCCGGAATATGCGAGTGGCCACAGTGTTATATCAACTGCCGCTGCTGTGGTGCTAACCCGGCTCTTGGGTGATTCAGTTGGTTTTGATGATGA
>JAYVXJ010000816.1:0-3382 GCA_043785285.1 Chitinophagaceae bacterium | reverse complement strand
ACCTGAACGCTTTCGATGAATCCGCCCTATTGAAAAAATTTTCAGTTCCCATCAGGAAAGATTGGTCCGGCGCAGGCTGGCCGCCGAATATTGTCCATAAAAAAATCTGGGACCTGGTTGGGGGATATAGTATTGAATTCTCACCCGGACTGTATTCCGATCCAGATTTTTCCATGAAACTTTGGCAGGCTGGTGTACGCTTATTTAAAGGGGTAGCTGCCAGTCGCGTTTATCATTTCGGTGGAAAATCCACTTCCAGGATGGTCCGCAACCGTGGCTATTATACATTTATTTCCAAGTGGGGAATGACTTCCGGCACGTTTACCAAAACTTTTCTACGGAGTGGAGAGCCGTTCCAAGCTTCGTTAGAAGAACCGGAAACCGGAGTGACCCTGCTTATCAAGAATTGGTGGAAGCGTTTGGGTGCTGCATGGCAGAAGCCGGTTTCGTGATTTGCTTCTGATGTTGTTTTTCCGGGCTCCTTCAGAATAAATTAGTCCGTCAGATTTTTTCTCGTTGTTATTCCCACATACTGCGCTGCAAACCGGTGTAAATTAAAACCAGGTTGATGCATGACCTGTTGTAACGACTGATTCAACTGTTGACGATCAATATCCCGCATCCGGTGATCCAGGATAAGTTGCCAGGCTTTCTCCGTTAACAGGTGGAGTGATCTTTTTGGAGAAATGTTCCCGATATTTTCCATGATGGCCTCATAGAGTTCTCCAATTCCTTTTTCTTCACTGGCGACCGTTTGTAAAAACCGGAGATCCGAAAAAGATTTGCCGGTCTGAAATTGAATGGAGGATTTTAGTGATTGCAAAAATCGGGACGCACCCGATCGGTCTGATTTATTCACTACAAAAATATCTCCGATCTCCAGGATACCGGATTTCATTCCCTGGATATCATCTCCTGATTCCGGAACAAGTACCAGCAGAACCAGATCGGCGAGGCGTGCTATATCCACTTCTGACTGACCCACACCAACGGTTTCAATAAGGATATAATCAAAATCCGCATAAGCCAGCAGGTCGGTGATTTCAAAAATCCTCGGATTCAGTCCGCCGACAGATCCACGGCTGGCCAGTGAACGGATATACACCTGTGGATGATTGTACCAGCGGTTCATCCGGATGCGGTCGCCCAGCAAAGCGCCGGAATGAAATGAGGATGTAGGATCAACGCACAGAATAGCTAATTTTTTCTTATGTTCCACCCATTTTTTTGTGAGGGCATCTACCAGCGTGCTTTTCCCTGCACCGGGCGGTCCGGTTATTCCGATTACCGGAACATGCTTGTTTTCCAGGCTCTGCAATATTGATGAAGATCCGGGCATTGCGTTTTCAATAAGGGAAATGGCTTTCGCAATAGAGCGAAAATCTCCCTGCCGGATAAGCGAGAGGTCAGGGGCAGGAGCATGTTCTGGAAGAGATTGCATGGGTATTCAAAGCTAAGTTAAAATCAATGTTCCGGAAGGAACCGGAAAGAGCGAATTTGATTAATTTGTGTTCTTAAAAGAAACATTCCGTTCATTAACATCTCTTTTCTAAAAAAAGACAACAGATAGGGGAAAGTAAAACGATCCTTCCCTGTAAGGAAAAAGAAATTTTGAAATAAAGCAATACGAGCGGTTAAATTTGTTCCATGGTTTAACTATTCCAGACAGATTTTTTAGACGCATGACCAACTTTATTCCCATCTTTCCTTTGTCCATTGTCGTGTATCCGGGGGAAACACTCAACCTGCATATTTTTGAACCCCGGTACAAGGAACTTGTGAAGGAATCTTTTGCCAGTAAAAAGAACTTTGGCATTCCTACTATACTTAATGGTAAGGTAGGCGAAACGGGTACCGTAGTAACCATAGCGGAGATTGCCAAAGAGTATGAAAATGGGGAGATGGACATCGTGACCACCGGGACCACCGTTTTCCGGATTCTGGAGATTATCAAATCGGTACCAGATAAATTGTATAGTGGAGCGATTGTAAATTATCCGCATAATACACTGGCCTATCCAAAGCCGGAACTGATGCAACTGGTAATAAAGGCCGTTCGGGAATTGCACCGGATGCTTACTATCAGCAAGGATTTTAAAAGGTCTGATGCGGAATTAAATGCCTACGATATTGCCCATCATGCAGGTTTATCTTTGGAAGAGGAATATGAATTGTTGGGATTATTTAAGGAAGAACAACGGCAGGAATATTTGAAAAGACATTTGGGGAAAGTGTTGCCGGTAATTATGGAAATGGAAGTTTTGAAAGAAAGAGTGAAGTTGAATGGCCATTTTAAAAATTTATCTTCTTTTCGTTTTGGAGAATGATCTCTTTTCTAAATCAACTGCATGCTTACAACCCTTTGTTTCGATTTTGGCAATACGCGCTTGAAATATGCCGTTTTCGCTGCTGCAGAACTTAAAGCCGTTCATGTATTGAAGGATGATCAGGAAGAAACCATTAAGGTACTCCTTGAAAAGTACAAGCCCGGCAAAACGATTTTATCATCCGTTATTGATCATAATCCGGCCCTGGAGAATTTACTGTCCGGTGAAACCCGCTTTCATAAGCTGAATCATCATTCCCGGGTTCCGGTTACCACGCCTGTAGGAAAACCGGAAACCATTGGTGCCGACCGGCTGGCGTTGGTAGTAGCCGCAAGTCATTTTTATCCTGAGGTCAATAATCTGGTTATTGGCCTGGGTTCTGCAGTAACCTATAATTATATCAATCGTTTCCGGCAGTTCGTTGGTGGCAGTATATCACCCGGCATGGAAATGCGGTTTAAATCGTTGGAATTATTTACCGCCAGACTGCCTTTGATCGAACCGCATTGGAATTTTCCCCTGCTGGGATATGATACAAAAACCAATATTCAGTCGGGCGTGATTATTGGAATGGCAAAAGAACTAGACGGGATAATTGAAGCGTATGAAGAACGGTACGAAAATCTGAATGTATTAATGACCGGTGGGGATGTGCATTATTTTATGCCTTTTTTGAAAAAGAAGATCAATACAGATCCTGATCTTATTTTTAAGGGTCTTTATATTATCAGTGAATTCAATCAATAAATCGTGAAGGGGATTTCCGGATTTTCCTACTGTCTTTTGTTTTGCGCGCTGTGCTCCTGGCTGCTCCCGGCCTGTGAGAACAATATGAAGAACCTGCCCTCTTTCCGTCAAAAGCATATCAGCATTGATGAAGGAAAACAGATTACTGCCTTTATGAGTGAAAATGCCAAGGTAAAAGCAAAGCTAACGGCCCCGTATATGCGACGGAATGAGGTGGACTCGCCTTATGTGGAGTTTCCGCAATCCCTGCATGTGGATTTTTACAACGATTCGCTGCTGATTGAAAGTATAATGGATGCCCGGTATGG
>JAYVXJ010000815.1:0-3391 GCA_043785285.1 Chitinophagaceae bacterium | reverse complement strand
AAAAGGTTTGTCTTTTTGTGCATTCTTAATATACCCCATCATTTTATCTGTGTACACATCGGTAGAAAATTTTTTTTCAGGAAATGCGACAGCCTTATCGTCTTCCCGGTATTGGGGTGGCATGTTTTCAAAAATGGCATTATTGCCAAAATGATTGGCACCGCCTTCAAGTAAAGCAAAACTTTTTTCAAATCCTTTTGCATAAGGGATATAAGCGTTTTCACTTCCGATATGCCATTTACCAGCCATGAATGTCTGATATCCGCCATCTTTCAGTAATTGAGCAACAGTTACTATTCTGTCAGACAAATGATGTTCGTAACCGGGCTTACCTTGCCTTGAAGTATTATTAACCGGGAACATGGAGCCAATACCAGCAACATGATTGTTATTTCCGGATAATATCATACTTCGGGTAGGTGCACATAGAGGTGCAGTATGAAACCGGTTAAACAAAAGACCTTTTTTTGCCAGCTGGTCAATGTTAGGGGTATTAATATCACCACCAAAACATCCCAGGTCGGTGTAGCCAAGATCATCCGCCACAATCAACAAAATATTAGGTCTGTCCGGTTGTTTATATTTTAATTCTTCTTTATTATCAAAGCTGACAAATGATAACAGGAGGAATCCAAAAATTATTTTTTTCATACTGGAAATTTTTCATGCAACTTATGTGATATTTTATAGTCTGTGTATCAACCAATTCATGACGCAAAACGTTCAGGTATTGCTGCAGAATGTGTATTTTATAACGTCCAGCCTGGAACTGCAACCTGGTTTTATTTAAAAGCTGAAGTTAGCATTTTTTGCTTGGCTTTATTCGTCAGCCGAAACTGCTGTTGTTAGCGATTTGTAGCTGATTGCTTCAACGTCCAGTCCCGTTTGCAGCAATACTATTGCTGGCGGAAGTTGTAATAAAAAGACACTTTTCATTGTTATTTTAATTTGCCTTGCGGTGCCCCTGTTGATGACTTATTTACATAATGACTCTGTAAATAGTATTCAATCTAATAATACATCAACTGCAAAAAATGTTGAAGAAAAAACTGATTCGTTTAATTCATTTCAAAATTTTAAGATAGGGATTGTAGCCAACCCCAAATATCCGACATCTTTTGAAGTTGATTCTCGCTTAAAAATTCGACCTGGAAATTTTTCGGTTGGTATTCACAGGCAATATCCATGAAATCCACCCTCATCCAGACATGGCATGAGAGGTCTGAGTTTGGAAAGCAGCAAGTCGTAATTCGATTCCGTATTTTTCAGGCATTTTAGTGTATCCACGATGTGTAGTAGGTCATCCAACAATGTGGGGAGGCTTGTCAGTTTTTGCCTAATGGGATGACTGATTCCACAATTCCTGAAAAAATCCTTTACCCATTTCACCAATTAAGAAAGTCGCAGCCTCTCTTATCTCCTGTAGTTAGGGCCGTTATTTTTAATTTCGATTGATTAATATCAGAAATATATTTCTGATTTAGCGATACTAACCCTGTTTTAGTCTTGTTTATGTTTAAATCGGTAATATATTACTTATTTGAGTTAATTTTCATCATTTTTACTTAGTTTTGCATCAAATCAGAAATATATTTCCGATGTCATTAACTGAAATGGGCAAATCAATTAAGTTCAGGCGAGAATTCCTAAATCTGCGACAGGGGGATCTTGCCGAGATGAGCGGAATAACTACAAAAACCATCCATCTTATCGAGACAGGTACCGGTAATCCCTCCATAGAAACCCTGGGAAAACTGGTTAATGTCTTAGGAATGGAGTTGTCACTACAAGTTAAGAAATCGGTCTGATGAGAAAAGCGGCTGTATATAATAATGATGCGTTAGCGGGCATTCTGGAAAAAAATGCGCCGGACGATTATCGCTTTATCTATGATAACGCCTATCTGTCCAATCCCAGTCTCCCTGCTATCAGCCTGACGCTACCAAAATCGGAAAAAAAATATCTCAGCCCCGCACTTTTTTCCTTCTTCACCGGTCTGCTAGCGGAAGGTATCAACAAGGATATTCAGTGCAGGCTCCTGAAAATTGACGAAAATGATGATTTTACCCGGCTCCTGAAAACCGCCGGGAATGACAGCATTGGCGCGATCACCGTTAAAGAAATCACGACATGAGCATTTGTAAGGGATGTTATCGTCCCGATATCGAATTGTATTGTCCCGCATGTCGAAAGGCTCTATTCGATGGAGCGAGGGTGTCTGCGGTTCTTGAATTCGACGCGCCTAAAGATGGAAACCTGCCACTTTACCAGGAAAAAACAAAACGGCTTTCGATTTCAGGGGTTCAGCTGAAATACTCGTTACGGTTGGAAGGGACTAGGTTAATGCTTGCGGATACAGGAGGTCATTATATACTGAAACCCATTCCTCCCGCCGTGACTTTGCAGAAAAGAGAGCAAGCCCCGGAGAACGAGCATCTCACCATGCAGATCGCGGCAAAAATTTATAAAATTCAAACGGCTGCCAACGCGATTATATACTTCCGGGATGGCAGCCCGGCCTATCTGACAAGACGTTTTGATATCCGACCGGATGGAAAGAAGTATTTACAAGAGGATATGGCACAGATCAGTGGAAAAAGCCGGCAAACGCGAGGAGAAAATTTTAAATATGAAGGCACTTACGAAGAGATCGGCCAGTTGATCCAACAACATGTTGCGGCTGCACCACCAGTCCTGGAAAATTATTTCCGCCTGGTTCTATTTAATTATTTGTTCTCCAACGGCGACGCGCACCTAAAAAATTTCTCTCTTTTTCAAACAGTTATGGGTGATTATAACCTGACTCCTGCATATGATCTAATGTGTACACTGCTGCACATGCCAAATGAATCGGATACAGCGTTGGACTTATATGCCGGCGATCATGAAAGCGAGTTCTATAGTCATTATGGATTTTACGGTCAGGCTGATTTCAGGAAATTGGCGGAAAAAATTGGCATTCTACCTTTGCGATTGGAGCGGATTTTAACACAGATGCTCAGTTCGAAACAAGAAGTGATAGATTTGATTCAGAATTCTTTCCTAAATGAAGATTCAAAAACTATTTATACTAAGGCGTATTTGGATAAATTAAGCAGGATGGGAATGACAAGAACCATGATTGGTCGGGCAATTGATCCGGTACACCCAGATGTGCATGCGGTTACTACAAAGCCACTTAAATTGACTTTTCTTGATCGCTCTACGGTTATAGGGTTTTTTCCCGACCGGACCGCCGAAACAGATCGTTTGGAAAAGGAAAACAAATACCTTTTTGTGCAAAAAAACGAAGCTAAAAAATACAAAGAACGATCAGAAGGAATAAATTTCTTAACAATTGAGGGGGATTGTTTGACAATGATTGAGTTTTCTAGTGAATCCTGAGCCTTCA
>JAYVXJ010000814.1:0-3392 GCA_043785285.1 Chitinophagaceae bacterium | reverse complement strand
TGATCGTTTCTGCTAATTGTTTTATCGCCCCCGGATCTTGTAATGTATGGATCAATTGTGTGAAGAAGCTGATTCCGTTTTGGATAAGCGAAGCGGGAGAGGAGTCGATGGTTCCGTTTTGTTGTACGGCTTTGGGCAATGACACTTGTTGTACCTGCTCATCTTCGGGTATGGGAGGTATGGTATAGCTGTCTTTTCCTTTTGCTACCGCGGCTATTTCAACCTGCTCCTCCGTATCGAAAGAGGTGATTTCCTGTGGCATTTCCCGTGTAATTGATTCAATGGATTGCATAAATTGTTTGAACCGGTCATCACCCAGGAAAATGCTATCCTCTCCATTGTCCAATATACCCGCTGCTATCGAAGTTTTGAATTGCAGCACTGATAAGAGACGGTGCTCGATCGTCCCCTGGGCTATGAGGTTGGTAACAGATATACTTTTCTTTTGCCCCATGCGATGTATCCGCCCTATTCTTTGTTCCAGTACAGCAGGGTTCCAGGGGATATCCATATTGATAAGGTTGGAAGCTGTCTGCAGGTTAAGACCTACGCCTCCCGCATCAGTAGATAGAAAAACTTTGCAAGCCGGATCGTTGGTAAAATTGGTGAATAGACGTTCCCTGTTCTTACCGGGTATGCCTCCATGCAGGTATTCAAATCTCACCTTTCTTTTCTCCAGACCTTGAGCTATAAGCCGGGTCATCCTTTCCCATTGGCTGAAGATCACTACTTTTTCATCTTCCATTGCCAACAGTTCATCCAATATATTGAATAGCTCATCTAATTTTGTCTGGTGGTTGGTTTGCTGGTCAATGATATAAGTGCTGTCGCAGACCATACGCATCAGGTTCAGGTTATTGAGCAGGCGTTGGCGGTCCTGTTCGTTTAGAAAACCGAAGCGTCTCCATTTGTGAACAAGCCTGGCGACAATATCTTTATATTCTTCATGCATTTCAGCCTGTACGGGTGTTAATGGTACGAATAGGTTCTTATCCATCCTGCCAGGCAACTGTTTCAGCACTTCTTTTTTGGTACGGCGCAGCAGCAGACCGGATAATTGCCGGCCGATCTCATTCAGGCCGGTGTATCCGGTCACTTTACCGGAATGGCCGTCTTTGACCTGGTGTTTCATCAGAAAATGGTGCAGTGAGCCAAGCAGAAGGGGATTGATGTATTGCACCAGCGAATACAATTCCTCGATATTGTTTTCAATAGGGGTGCCCGTGAGCACAAGTGCATACGGCGAACGGATGCGTTTGATATTTTGCGAGATCTTCGCCTTCCAGTTTTTTATACGTTGCGCCTCATCCAATATCACTATATCCGACTGCATTTTATTGATCAGATCCCAATCATTGCCCGCCATATGGTAGCTTACAATTTTGAAATAGCTTTCATCATTTTCGTATAATGACTTTCGTGTAAGATGATTTCCTTCTATAACGGTAACGGTGCTGCCGGTGAATTTCTTTATTTCTGCTTTCCATTGATATTTTAGTGAAGTAGGACAGATGATCAGCGCTTTTTGTGTCTTCCATTGTTTGCTCATGAGCATGGCCCAGGCGATGGCCTGCACTGTTTTTCCGAGCCCCATATCATCGGCGAGTATCGACCGTCCGCACCGTGTGGCAAATAATATGCCCTCTTCCTGGTATGGGAACAGGCTTACACTTACCAGGTCCTTCAGTAGGTTGATACCCTGTTTTTCCACCTGGGATTGGCGACGGGCCTCGTCCCGGCCAGTTACAATCATTTGTAATGCATCTTCATAACAGCGAAAAGAAGGATCGATGTCATAAGCTTCTTTCAACAATTGTTCAATCTGGAAATAAGCAGCCGTCAGAAGGTTATGCTCCTGGTCAAAATATTTTCCGGCCCATTTCTCAAATTCCTTTTTGTTGTCGGTGCCGATGCGCAGCTTTAGTTTTCTTTTTCCCAGGTAAGATACATAGAGGGAGGAATAAGGGTGCATGGGTACCTTATCGAGCAGTTGTCTTATTCCGCGTTTCCGGGATAGCTGCATACGGACGGACTCAATGTGTTTACAGGTGCCCAATTGATTGGTTTTAAAATCGGGGCAGGAGCAGAAGTTCAGACTGTTGTCGCGGCTGCGTAAGGCAACCTTATAAATGTTTTTTGATGCAGGGCTATAAACGCTATAATCACTATATACGGGTTGGTGATCCAGGTTCTTTACGGTAAAGTTTTCTTTTTCGGCCATTTGGCGTCTAAGCGCTGTTTGCCATTCTTTATCCGTCATATTGTCCGGCTTGCGAGTATGAGGAACCGGGTGGGATGATGAGGCAGCCCTCTGGTCAGAATGGCTTTTTCTATCTTTTTTTTTCTTTGTACTTTTCTTTTTGGATGTCTTTTTTATAGCTGGCATGGAATGACTGGGTTTAGCGATACAAAAATACCGGTACTGAATTATAGGAAGGTTTCTGGCAGGTCGTATTGGTGATAAATTTATACACCTAAAATGCACAAGTGTGGCAGCTTTCCTTTTATACCGAAAGCTTTCCTGGCAGAATACCACGCGCCGGGAGTTCAAGTCATCCATCGTGATAATTATTGGGAATGGCTATCGCCGGAAGAAATAGTAAAATAGAAAACTTGAATCGTATGTGGCCCCAAGTAAGGCGGCTTACGCTGCCATAAAAAAACCGCGCGATAAATACCGGGCGGTCTGCGTGAACCGGATTGGTCAAATTTCGAGTCATTTTATTGAGGATTTAAAACGATTAGCCGAATTGGCAGCCTAAAACCCATTTCAAAAATAATTACTAATAAAAAATCCGCTTTTAAGCGGATATCAGGGAACCTTTTTTAAGATAAAAGATTTTTGATTGGAAGTGGCCATCGCCCTGCTGAAGACTTCCCCCGTTTTCTTGCTATGATACCTACCCCGAGCGCCACGATGCGCTTAAACGTGGCTTCATTGCTTTCCATGAAAGTTTTAAATCTGAACTTGGCGTTGCGATGCCGCGTGAATATTTAATAACTATCGGCATTCGCAAGTAACACCCAAATTTAGTATGCCATGTCGTAAATACTAATTTCAAACTACAAGGATTCATCTCGACAATAGCACGAACGCACAACAATGGTGGCTGATGCACAATTACCTAAAAAAAATCTACAATAACTATTTTATATATAGTATCCGGAACCCGAAGATTATTGACAGCACAACGATCAACCTGTTCAGCGAGATTCCTGCGGGGCGTGGGGCGCAACCGGCTGGATGGGGCCAGGAAAAAGGGAGGGTATAAGGTACACGCCATGATGGACGCTTTCAGCGGGGTTACGGAGTTTGTCCGCATGACAGCTGGGAAACATGAAACGTAATTAGTTGTTTTGGCCTGCAGTAAAAGCACTGTAGGAGCAAGACG
>JAYVXJ010000813.1:0-3396 GCA_043785285.1 Chitinophagaceae bacterium | reverse complement strand
GGCATACCATTCCAACCCGTCAATATCAAGTTTTGAAGCCAGTTCTATCCATTCAGAAACACGCATGGTACCCGCTTTGCAAAGGGCATGCATAAATGCTTTAGGAAAAACGGCTAATTGCGGCATAATGAGTGTCTGTTATTTTTTAGAAGGGGAGGGAATGGTACTGGTATCTTTTGGCGGGTTACGGCCGATGAAAGGATATTGCTCCAGATCAACCACCTGACCACTCACCGGGCCGCTTTCATCCGCCAGCCAATAAATGGCTGCTGCCGCAATTTCAGCAGCTGATAAGATGCGACCGGCGGGGGCATAAACAGTTGGAATTTCTTTGTACCAGTCTTCTGCCAGGCCATGTTCCCGTTTCCGTTTAGTTTCGGTTTCCGTAAGCACCCAACCCGGGTTGATCTGGTTCACCCGCACCCCATCTTCGCGGTGAAGGGTATCACCCAGGTTTCGGGTCATGGTCATCAATGCTCCTTTCGATACGCTGTAAGCTAATAAGTTCGGTTCCCCGCTCCAGGCATTTACCGAACCGATGTTCAGCACACAGCCTTTCACCTTATGCAGATGTGGCAATGCCGCTTGTATCAATGCAAAAGGGGCAATCGTATTCACCTCAATCACGCTACGAAAAAAAGCAAGGCCTGTTGTATGGATATTAGATGATACCACCAGGGCTGCATTGTTTACTATTGCATCCAGCCGCCCATAGGTATCCAGAGCAAGGTTTACCAGTCGCTGTGCTGTGCCTTCGGCAGTGATATCCTCTATATGTAATATGGCTTTATCTTTGCCCAGTTCTGCAATCACTTCTTCCCCCAGGTCCTGTTCAAGTCCATGAATAATAACAGAAGCCCCTTCGGTAACACAACGGATGGCAATAGCTTTGCCAATACCCGTACAGCTACCGGTTATGATAATGACTTTATTTTTAAGACGCATATTTTATACCGGTTTTAGTATACTTTTTACTATTTCACCGTTGTGCATTTTTTCAAAGGCTTCATGCCATTCAGTTACCGGCCATATTCCGCCGATGATCGGTTTCACATCCAATTTCCCGCTGGCAAGCAAGGCAATTACCCGCTCCCAGATGGGCCAGTTATGACTGAAACTTCCCTGTAAGGTTATATTTTTTTGCACCAAAGGGTCTAAGGAAAAGCCCAATGGCTGCGGGCCCCATCCTACTTTGCTGATATGACCGCCGGGACGAACCACCTGCATAGCCATTTTTAATGTGATACTTGCACCGGCTGCATCAATAACACAGTCTGCCCCAAGTCCGTCCCGTTGTTTTGCCCATTCTCCGGCATCACCAATGATTGCTTCGCAACCATATTGTTGGGCTATGTTCAACCGGTGTTTATCGGCTTCTAAACCAACAATGGCCACTTCTGCGCCGCACAGCCTGGCAACTGCAGCACATAAAATTCCAATGGTACCCGGCCCTAAAACAATCACCCGGTCGCCGGGTTTTAAGCGGGCATTTTCTACTACTGCACTAAACGCCACACAACAGGGTTCTGTAAGACAGGCATGTTCGAATGGAAGATGGTCAGGCAGCTGATGAAGGCATCGGGCCGGCACACGCACAAAACGCGTCATGGCACCATCCACCCCATATCCAAACCCCTTCCGGGCAGGATCCAGATTATACAGGCCGCGACGTGACATGGGACTATCCGGATTGATCACGGCAGCTGTTTCACTTACTATCCTGTCGCCCGCTTTCCAGCCGGTTACCCGGCTACCGGTTTCAACAATATGCCCGGCGAACTCGTGGCCCAGCACTATAGGGTAATTTACCGGCCAGCTATGATCTGCCGTCCATTGATGAAGGTCGCTGCCACATACTCCCACATAAGCTACTTCCATCAGCACATCTTCTTCTCCAATAGCCGGTTTGCTTATTTCGCGGATCTCCACCGATCCTTTCTCCGGGGCATAATTAACTACGGCTGCCGATTTCATTATTTTGAAAATTTTAAAGATAGATAATGGATATAAGCTTCCTTTTCTGCAACTCATGATTTACCTATGGGAACATCGCCATATGCGTGTATTTTTTCACAAATCAGGCGAAGCGAACTTTCCAGGTCCCCACCTGCTGTTTTGAATGCATCTGCATCAATGGTTAATGGAGCCCCCAATACTACCAATGGCGCGCCGTATTCGGGGCAGCGGATGGCCTGTTCCAGACTAAGTCCGCCAACTGCCTGTACCGGAATACGCACTGCCTGCACCACTTCACGAAGCTGGTCTAACGGACTCGGCATGCGTTTGCCTTGTGCGGCAATGCCCCTGCGTTCATCATAACCAATATGATGAATAACATAATCACAGCCCAAATCTTCCAGCCATTTTGCAGCTTCCACCATATCGGGGCAACCCAGGTTATCACCCATTACCCTGGCACCAAAATCGCGGACCGCGTGCACTACGCATTTGATGGTTTCTTCGTGGGCTCGTGCCATCACCACTACAAAATTGGCGCCTGCTTTGATCATCATCTCTGCTTCCAGGTAACCACCATCCATGGTTTTGAGGTCTGCTACTATGGGAACACCGGAAAAGGCTTCGCGTAATTTACGAACTCCATGCAGGCCTTCTGCCAATATCAATGGTGTACCGGCTTCCAGCCAGTCAACACCTGCACGTATAGCTATTGCTGCTGTTTCCAGCGCTTCATCTATACTGGTGAGATCTAATGAGATTTGAACGATTGGTTTCAAATTGTTACAGTTATTTATACAAAGATCACCTGGCTGTTATCTTTTCCATCAGCAAGCTGGCCCTGGCGCCGGAGATGCCGGTGGAGGGGCTTTCCCCTTCTCCTCTCAACTCCTTAACGATCAGCTCGATCAAAGGCTGTTGTACATGCTCGGGGCAGGGTACATCATAAACTTCTCTGGTATCGCCTATTTCCACCGTTATCTTATCGCTGTCGAAAAAGGAAAAAATGATCCGTCCATGGGAGCCGATGAGCTGGGTCTCGTCGATTTTCTGTTCTTTGTTCACCGTAAAGCACCAGCTTCCATTTCCCATCAGACCGGATTCAAATTCAAAATTAGCTACTACATTGTCATCCGCCTTATATAAATCTGCCAGGTTGCGGGAGATCCCCGTGGCATGCTTTACAGGGCCAAAAGCAAACTCCAGAAAATCAAACTGGTGTGAAGCCAGGTCGTGGAAATGTCCGCCTCCTGAGATTTCAGGAAAAACGCGCCAGCGGGGCTGTGGATTTTCTCCGGTTTCTTCAGCATAGGGTGGGTTATGCAAGCGGATATCGATGCAGCGGATCTCCCCGATTACTGCCTGATCAATCAGCTCTTTAAGTTTTACAAAATACGGCAGGGCACGCCGGTAGTAAGCAACAAAAAGGGGTGAGCCTGT
>JAYVXJ010000812.1:0-3400 GCA_043785285.1 Chitinophagaceae bacterium | reverse complement strand
TTTCTCCTGGCAGATGAGCATAATTTCCCGCAGAGCTGCTTCTCCGTCTTCCGCCCAGATTACTTTCCCGCCTTTCTTAGTGAAGGCCTGCTCAAATCGTTCGAGTTGCTGATCCAGGGTTTCCAGCGCACGCCACTTAATATTTTTGGCGCGTTCTCTTGCCAGGTTCACATTGTCGAATTGCTGTTTTCCCTGGGGTACAATAGCATCGTACTTCTCAATATTAAAATTGATTTTTTTACGGTGATCCATGTCACCCGCCTTGATCCGGCTTTTATCTAAAAAGGAAGTTGCCTGTTCCGTTGTACCCATGGGATGAAGGTAATAAATATGGAGGAGGGACCCATAGGGCTATTTACTGTTCATCCCGGTAAGGGATTTCATGCTGTCTATTCCTCCGGTTACCCGGCATTTGAAAACGATTCTGACGGTATACTTGCACAACTCATCCCGGGAATGGATATTTTTTTTATAGAATTTCTTATAGGTTGCCCGGTATTCCCCAATGATCACTTCGTCGGGTGTAAAACTGGGCGTCTGGTATAATTTGAGCGACTGGGTTTCTGGTTCAGCAAGAATACTTTGCTGATATACCGTATCCTCTTTCAAGAATTTATAAATCTGCTTATTATTGGTATTCACATGCAGCGAGCTGGTAAACTTTCCCTGATAAATTTTAATTCCGACCCCCACGCCGACCGATGATCCCAATCCACTATTGAGCAATAAGGTATCATCATATTTAAAACAAAGGCAACCTGCAGGGAAAAAATCGTATTGGATATTTTTTGGCGGCTTAACCAACTCTCCATTCCGGTATAAATAAAAATCTGCTAAATTATTTTCAAGTCCGGTTTTCTTTTTTTTATTATGAAACAGTTTTCTGGAATTCAGGGAATAGGTATGCGAAGGTTGAACCCGGTATGCCTTCCAGGGTTCTGGCGATTGGGCCAGGGCACAGAAACCGACGAAAAAATAAATGATTGATAAAACAACTGCGGGTAAAATTCTCATATTCAGGTTCAGACTTTATCCTTTATTTGATGTTTGGCAGTTGCTTCAAGTGTTAAATAAAATTCAGATCCATATTTCCGGATAAGCGCTTCTTTCAGAAATTCATATACAGGAACTTTCAGTTTCTTTCCCAATTTACATGCCGCTTTGCAAAGATCTTCACGGGGTTCATAATTAACATATTCCAGATTCTGGCGCTTACTTCGGGTTACTTTTACCGGGAACAGGTGACAGCTGATGGGTTTTTTCCAGTCACTCTTTTTATCCAGGTAAGCCTGTTCTATACCACACTTGATCACGCCCTGCTTATCCCTGAAACCATAAGCGCACATATGGCCCCCTATCGTTGGCGTAACCCAACCAAATTCCTGATCGTACGTATAGAGCCCTTCCTTTTCCAGCACTTTTATTCCTTCCGGTGTAAGATAAGGTTTTACTGACTGGTAAATATCCCGGAGGGTTTGCAACTCCTCTTTATCCAGCGGGGCTCCCGAATCTCCATCTTCGCAACAACCGCCCTTGCAGTAATTGAGGTCGCATACAAATTGCTCAGAAGCTACCTGATCGCTGATTAATATATTATCTATGGCTATCAATGAATAAACTTGATGATCCGCGCAAAGTTAGGAGAAAAGGAAGATGAATAATAATCACTTGCTTCCGTTTTTCCACTGCAGGGTATTGATGATGTGATGCATATCTTTTTGAAGGAACTGGTTTACCATGCCTAAGGAATCTTCATTGGGCGTAGTATCAAAATACAGAGCCCCGCGCAGAAAATGTTTAACAGAATCACTTACAAAAAACTGGTTGGCCGTTGCTGCATTTCCTCCCACATGAAAAAAGATACCGTGTACGCTGAGCGGAGTGCTGATGAGTGAATCTTCGATGGAAGTGGCTTTGTACGTGTTTTTATAAGTCATTTTATATGCATCTTCCCTAAGCTTCACAAAATTGTTTCCTTCCACTTTTTTATAGCTTATATATATGCGTGCGTGAAAGCGGGGAAAATCAACATTGATCCAGTACGGGTTTTCAGGTTTATCTCCGAAAAAAGAAGTATCCCGGATGACCACCCCATAAACCGGATATTCAAAAGAATAGGGGAATTCAGGACGGTTGAACGAATGGTATTCATGTTTTGGAAAATCAATCCGGAAGTAACCCCGGGGTTTGGGCGTGTACACGCTGTTGCATGCCAGCAAGACCATCAACAGCAGAAAGCAACACACCGGGCCGGATCTTTTGGGCAAAATGGGATTGGTTTTTATTGGTTAATGCTCAATTTTACTTTTTTAATACGACTGCTATCGGCTTCCAGTATCGTGAATTGAAAATCACCACAGGTGATCACATCATTTACTTTTGGAATTTCTCCTGCCAGTTCCAGGATCAGACCTGCCAGCGAATCGGAATCTCCTTTTACCTGGTCAAACGTATCCACAGGAAGATTCATGGCCTTGCAAACATCATTCATCATAGTTCTTCCTTCAAATACAAAAGTTCCATCCTCCTGTTTTGAGGAAGATCCTTCATCTTCATCAAATTCATCTTTTATATCCCCGATTACTTCTTCCATGATATCCTCCAGGGTTACAATCCCGCTGGTTCCACCGAATTCATCCACCACTATAGCAAAATGGATGCGGTCGGTCTGGAATTCTTTCATCAGATCCTTGATCATTTTGTGTTCGTGAACAAAATAAGGAGCCCGGAGAACCCCGTGCCAGTCGAACGAATCCGGTTCATTGAGATAAGGAATAAGATCCTTGGTATGGATCATGCCCGAAATTTCATCCAGACTTTTTTTATACACAGGCAGTCGGGAATAGTGCAGTTCTTCCACTTTCTGTTTTAACTGACCGAAGTTCAGGCTGGCTTCAGCCCCGCTCACATCCAGCCGGGTTTTCATGATCTGCTTTACCGTGATATGTCCGAATTTAATAATCCCTTTAAGAATATTTTTTTCTTCTTCTGTAGTATCATTGTCAATGGCATGATCCAGTTCTTCGAGGCTGTTTGCGGCAGACCGCTTACTGCCGAATAAATGCTCCAGTTTTTCCGATTGGTTAGCCAGCAGGATTCCCAACCGTTTAAAGAGCAGATGAATCACTTCCGTAACACCAGAAGTATAAAAAACAAATTGAAGGGTATTTTGACTGGCCCATACTTTTGGCATCACTTCTCCAAAAAGGATAAGTACAAAACTCACCATGATTACCTTGATGAGAAACTCAAAAAACCAGTAGTCCTGTTTAAAAGGAATAACCTGATCTATCAGAAAATTGGAAAGAATAATAATACCTATATTCAACAGAATGTTGGCGATCAGCAGGGAAGCCAGCAGGGCTTTGGGGTCTTCCAGGAGATTCACGATCCTTCTCCA
>JAYVXJ010000811.1:0-10970 GCA_043785285.1 Chitinophagaceae bacterium | reverse complement strand
TCGTCAGCGGATGACGAATGGCAAGGTATCCGAATTTCTGCATGGAAGACATCTCCTGGAATTTCTTTCTTGTGGCTATGGGATAAGAACCAATGCTTGCACTGAATAATTTGGAATTATTTTTATGGTGATGATCATGGGACCGCTTCCAGATACTGGTTGGTGAAAGTATATAAAACCCAAATGCCGTCATAATAACGTCCGCAATTTTGGAATGAACCAATATAGAATGGTGTTGATGATCATGGTAAATAATAAACATCCTGACCAGCAAAAAACCGGCAAGCACACTGAAAACTAGTTTTACAGCGAAATAAGGAATGAAAATGGTTCCGGAGAAGGCAACAGCCAGCAAAAAGAAAGTAGATAAAGTATAAAGCCAGCTTTTGCTTCTGATCTCTTTTGCATAGGGTCGCGTGGCTAATATGAGTTCCTTACCGTAGAGCATAATTTGCAAAAATTAATTTAATTTCTGGAGTGTTTCCACCTCCTGTGCGTCCACAGCCAGGTCTCGGGTTGTTTTCTGATATCTTCTTCGAGCTTTCTGGTGTGTAACTCGGTAATTTCTCCTAACCGGCTTTCAGTCGAAGGTAGCTCAATTTGCTCAGCATGCATGCTGTAGTAGCCTCTTTTAACTCTTTTGATGGATACAAAAACTACCGGATAACGAATCTTTAACGCAATTTTTTCAATACCCAGAAATACCGGCGTATCCTGATTCAGAAAGTCCATCCAGTAAGCCCTGTCTGGTTGTGGCGACTGATCGGCAATAAACGCCGTGGCACTTAATTCATTCCGGTTGCTCAGCATCTCCCGCATGGTGTCTTTCATCGCAATTAGTTTTGTTCCAAAACGCGTGCGCATTTTATAAATCAATCCGTTAAAGTATTTATTACTCAGGGGATGGTAAATCACGTATAACTGGTGTTTGCAACACATGCTGAATGTATTTCCTGCCCATTCCCAATTTCCCTGATGTCCCATCACGACTATGATGCTTTGATGGCGATCCGCTAACTTATTGAAAAGCGTTAACGAATTTTCATCCAGCCAGCAATGTTTCAGCATCGTTTTGCGTGAAATGCGGAGTGTTTTAAAAGTCTCCAGGAAAAGATCGCAGAAATAACCGTAAAACTGCCGGCTTAGGCTGAGGATCTCTTTTTCCGTTTTTTCAGGAAAAGAATTCCGAAGGTTTTTCAATACCACTTCTTTCCGGTAACCCAAAACATGGTATAACAAATAATACACGATATCAGATAACAAATACAGGATGGGAAATGGCAATATAGAAAGCAGGTAAATAAAGGGGAGGGTAAAATAATAAAGGATGGCAGACAAGGGCTAACTATTCGATTCATTCAAAGATAAGGGTATTTAACGCCCGGGAACCGGCTTTGTCATTAAAAATCCTTTATTCCAAAGCAATAAATCCGGTTTGATTGCGTTATCTTCTGTTATTATTTTACCAGATGAAATTGAAATTCGAAACTGCTTTGCTGATCTCTTTTGTAGTAATGATCTTTCCCGGTTGCAATAAAAAAAATCCATTACAAACAGATACCCCCGCGGATTATTATCCACTTCAGTTAGGTAATTATATTATCTACCGGATGGATTCAATCAAATTTATTAATGTAGGCACGCAGGACACCGTGATCAGTCACCTTGCCAAAGAAGTGGTAGAAGACAGTATTAAAGATAATCTTGGCCGTCCCACTTACCGGGTAACCCGTTATTTAAGCGACACTACAGGTACTGCAGAATGGGTGCCATCCATTGCCTATATGGTTACCCCAACCCGTAATTCGGTTGAAGTGGTGGATAACAATCTTCGCATAATTAAGCTCGTAACGCCGGTTCAGGATAATATTTCCTGGTTGGGCAATGCCTATATTGACACCAAATCCGATAATTCGCCCGTTCCTTATATGGACGGCTGGAACTATACGTATACCAATACCGGTCTTCCCTACGATGTGGCAGGGGGATCCGTTCCGGTTACTGTTACTGTAAATGAAGCTAATGAAATTACAGGTAGTGCAGACACTTATAGTCAGATCACCATCAGTGAGGAAGTATATGGAAAAGGAATCGGTATGATTTATAGAAAATTCCTGCATACAGAATATCAGCCGCCTAATTTGAGTAATCCTGCAGGCACAACCATCGGATACGGACTAACCTTCAGCCTGGTGAGCCATAATTAATTTTCCCTTTATCAACTTCCCGGGCGATCCATTTTAAAACTTGCAGCAAACATGGAATCCGCGTTTTCCGAATACCCATTGATCATTTCCTGCCTGATCAGTTTAAGTCCCCCGAGGGGCTGAATGAATTCCAGCATCTGATCATTCTCTGCTGCAAAAACAGAACAGGTGATATAAATAAGCGTCCCCCCTGGTTTTAAGCTATGGATGATATTAGAAAGAATTTTTTGTTGCCGCCCGCGATACAAATCAATAGAACGGGGATCAAAAAAATAAAGTGATTCCGGCGTCCTGCTCCATGTACCGCTTCCGGTACAGGGCAGGTCTGCTACGATCAGATCAAAGGATTGGGTTGGGCGGTCTTTTTCCAGAGTAAGATCTGCTAACAAAGCCTGATACCGGATTATCCCGGCTTCTTCAAACCGCATCTGCAGATTTTCGAGCATTGATTTGCGAATATCCGATACCGTTAGATCAAGTGTAGGATAAAGATCAGCCAGCAGAATGGACTTACCCCCACTGGCTGCACAACAATCCCATACCCGGATGATTCTTTCCGGATCAAAATCCGGCATTTTCAAAAAGCATCCTGTTTTCTGAGAACTTAAATCCTGAACTACCGCTTCCCGGTTAAGCTCCAGGATCTCATTAATCCGGGTTCCATTGGGGAAAGAAAAAGCTTTAAAAAGCAGTTGATCATCTGGCGCCCATTCGCTAAAAGCAATCTTTTTTTCGCGGAGTTTTGTGCGTACACTTTCTTCTTTTCCGGCACGTACCCGGATGAATAGCACCGGTTTTTTTAAAAAAGATAAGCAGAACGAGGTATGATCCACACCCGCGCTGAGTACATTTTTCCAGGGGAAAATTTGTCCGATGGAAAAATCCGGGAATTTTTCCCGCAGCAGATGGATCTTATCTTCTATAGGTTTCCCTATGATTTCATTCCATTCCGGCCGCAGGTATTCCAACGCGTCCATTGGCCCTTCGTTGCATAGAAACAGTCCGGCAAGAATACGTTCTCCGACCGGGATACTTTTCAGCGAATGCCCAAGGCGGTAAAAGCAATATACCATTTCACTTACCAGCTTGCGGTCGCGCGAACCCATTTGCGGATTCGCCCGGAAAAATTCTTTGAACCATACATGCAAAGGCTTATCACCCGAATAAGCGTCAATTACCCGAACGGCATACCGGAGCAGATTATCAAATTTCATGAAAGCAAATCAACGAAAGTGGCTGTATGGAATACCGGTAGATCAAAGCTCGAGCAGCGTCTTTACCGGATCCTTTCCAAATAGTAATTGCTCGGGATTTTCCAGCAGCTCTTTAATACGCACCAGGAAACTGACAGATTCTCTTCCATCAATGATGCGATGGTCATAACTAACAGCCAGATACATCATGGGCCGCGCAACGATCTGACCATTCACTACTACCGGCCTTTCTTCTATCTTATGCATGCCGAGGATGGCAGACTGCGGAATATTGATGATGGGAGTAGACATCATGGAACCAAATACACCTCCGTTGGTAATGGTGAACGTACCGCCCTGCATTTCTTCCATGCTTAACTTATTATCACGTGCTTTGCCGGCGAGCTCTACTACTTTCTTTTCAATCTCTGCCATACTCAGACTTTCGGCATTCCGGATTACCGGTACCACCAGTCCTTTTGGTGCAGAAACAGCAATGGAAATATCGCAATAATCATGATAGATCAGTTCTTCTCCATCAATATAGGCATTCACGGAGGGCCATTCCTGCAAGGCAAAGCAACAGGCTTTGGCAAAAAAACTCATAAAGCCCAGGTTCACCCCATGCTTCTCTTTAAATTTTTCTTTGAATTTTGAACGAAGGGCCATCACCTGGCTCATATCCACTTCATTAAAAGTGGTGAGCATGGCCGTTGTATTCTTTGCTTCAACCAATCTGCGGGAAACGGTTTTCCGGAGGTTGCTCATTTTTTCCCTCCGTTCGCCACGACCGAATAATGGTTTACCGGGTGTGCGGCCCGGATTGCTGAGTGCTTCGAGTACGTCGTGCTTTACAATTTTTCCATTCGCACCGGAAGGGGTAATGGAACCCTTGTCTATTTTTTTATCCGTAATGATCGCAGCAGCAACAGGCGTAGCTTTCACGTCCATGGAAGTGCCGGGCGTATGCCCTGTTGGTTCCTGCACCACCGGATGTTTGCTGGTTATTTGCGGAGCAGCTTCTTTTTTAGTTGTTGCGGCACTGCTATTTGCGGTTGGTATTTTCTCCGGAGCCTCCTGTTCAGGTTTTGCGGCGGTCTCATCAATCCGCGCAACCACATCTCCTATTTTCAATGTGTCGCCTTCTTTACCAACCGTTTTCAGTATCCCTGCTTTTTCAGCATTCACTTCAAAAGTGGCTTTTTCACTTTCCAGTTCGGCAATCACTTCATCCCGGTTAACATAGTCTCCATCATTTTTAATCCATTTCACCAGGGTGACCTCACTGATGGATTCGCCAACGGTCGGGACTTTAATATCGATCATCTGCTATAAAAATTTACGTGCACGAAGATAATAATTTATTAAGCTGGAATCGCTGTATTTCGGTTGATCAAATGCTGAATGCCGTTTCAATGATCTCTGCCTGTTCCTGGGCATGCACTTTGGCATATCCGGTAGCAGGAGACGCTCCCGGCTGACGGCTGATAAAACCGTAATTAATATTTTTCAGGTTCATCTGCAGGAAGGAAGCGGCTCCCATATTCAGGGGTTCTTCCTGTATCCAGAACCAGGTGGCATTATTATACTTTTTATACAACTCATCCAGCTGGTTCGTTGGCAGGGGATACAATTGTTCCAACCGGATGATGGCAATGTCTCTCCGGTTGTCTTTCAACTGCCTTTCCGCAAGTTCGAAATAAATTTTACCCGAACAGAACAAAACTTTTTTCACCTGAGACGGCTCTCCGGCAAATTGATCGTCAATCACTTCCAGGAATCTTCCACTGGTAAATTCGGAAATGGTTGAATAAGTACCCGGATACCGGAGGTATGCTTTGGGTGAAAAATCGATCAATGGTTTCCGGAAAGGCCACGCCAGCTGCCGGCGCATGGCATGGAAGTAATTGGCTGATGTGGTAATATTCGTGATGACCAGGTTGAGTTCGGCACACATCTGGAGAAAGCGTTCTATGCGGGCACTACTGTGTTCCGGGCCCTGACCTTCATAACCATGAGGTAACAGCAGAACTAACCCGGTCATCCGTTGCCATTTCTGTTCTCCGGCGGCAATAAATTGGTCAATCATAATTTGTGCCCCATTGCAAAAGTCACCGAACTGCGCTTCCCAAAGCACAAGGGCACTTGGATTTGCAAGGGCGTAACCGTATTCAAATCCCAGTACTCCATATTCGCTGAGCAGGGAGTTGAAAATTCTGAATTTTCCGTTGGCATCCGGAATCCGGCTAAGGCGGTTATATGCTTCGTCCGTTTTTTCATCTCTAAGTACAGCATGCCGATGCGAGAAAGTACCTCTTCGTACGTCCTGTCCACTCATACGCACATCTTTCCCATCCAGTAAAATACTTCCGTAAGCAAGCAGTTCGCCGGAAGCCCAGTCGAGCTTTTTTTCTTCCGTAAATAATTTCATCTTATCCTGCAGGAGCTTCTCTATTTTACGCATAGGCGAAAAAGATTCCGGCCACTTCATCATTGCATCAAAGATCTTTTTCAGATCTGTTTCCGGGATGGCAGTATCCGGGGATCTTTCAAAATCTTCTGCTGTAGCGCGACGAAGGCTTCTCCACCACAACTCCGGTTGTTGATATTTATAGGAAAGCGGTTTTTGTTTTACTTCATCCAGTCTTTCCTGCAGATCATTCCAGAATTTTTTCTCCATGTCCTTGGCCAGGTCCTTTGCATCTGCTTCCCCATTCTCCATAAGGAACTGCGTATACACTTCCCGGGGATTGGGATGTTTATCAATTAACGCATACATGGTGGGTTGCGTGAATTTCGGATCATCTCCTTCATTATGTCCATGGCGGCGGTAACAGACCATGTCCACAAAAATGTCCGCATTAAATTCCTGTCGGTAGCGGGTAGCAATCTCTGCACATTTTACTGCAGCTTCCGGATCATCCCCATTTACATGTAAAACAGGTGCTTGAACAGCTGCTGCCAGCGAAGTGCAATAATCGGAACTCCTGGCTTCATCGAAATCTGTAGTAAATCCAATCTGGTTATTGATTACAAAATGAATAGTGCCGCCGGTGTAATATCCTTCCAGATTACACATTTGCAAAACCTCATACACAATACCCTGCCCCGCAAGCGAAGCATCTCCATGAATTAATATCGGAAGGATCTTATCATAATCACTGGCATATAAAACATCGGCCTTGGCCCTGGCAAAACCCACCACCACCGGATCCACAGCTTCGAGGTGAGACGGATTCGGCATGAGTTTCACATGTACGGTTTTTTTATTTGGTGTGGTTAGTTCGCTCCCAAAACCCAGATGGTATTTCACGTCTCCGGTGCCCATGGTCTGATCGATTTTTGCCGTTCCTTCAAATTCACTGAAAATTTGTTCATAGGTTTTGCCGAGAATATTAGCCAGTATATTCAGTCGTCCCCGATGGGCCATACCCATCACTACTTCCTGCACATCGTGATCTGCGGATAAATTGATGATGGCATCAATGCAGGGAATGGTGGTCTCTCCACCTTCCAGTGAAAATCTTTTTTGGCCAATGTATTTGGTATGAAGGAATTTTTCAAACATCACTCCTTCATTCAGTTTTTCCAGGATGCGTTGCTTTTTCTGAAGCGACAATGGTTCTAAAAATCTCTTTTCCATCTCATTGGTGAGCCAGTCAATCTTTTTCTGGTCGCTGATGTATTTAAATTCTATGCCCACATGCCAGGCATAACATTGCTGAAGGTGGGCAAGAATATTCCGGAGCGGGGTGGTCCCCAATCCGATCAGGTTCCCGGCAAAAAAGTCCTTTCCCAGATCCTCTTCTGTAAAGCCAAAAAAACCGATATCCAGGTTGGCACCCCGGTCTTTTCGGGGACGGATCGGATTGGTTTTGGCCAGCAGGTGGCCCTTATTCCGGTATCCGAGGATAAGCCGGTAAGCCCCCAACTCCTTTTTCCAGTCAACACCATCAGCTGTTTTCTGCGTACCTTCTTTGGTAGAGGCAGCTGAACTGTTACTTATCTGCGAGCCTCCGTTTTTGCCCTGGGAAATGGCAAAATCAAAGCCCTCAAAAAATTTTTTGAACTCAGGGTCAACACTTTGCGGGTCTTTTACAAAATCCTGATATAAACCTTCAATGAAGGCGGGAGAAGAATTGGTAATATATTGTACGTCTTTCATCCGTAAATTTTATCTTTTTTTGCTGGTAGGATGGATCTAGCCCTGATAAAATGCCACTTCGTCCACAAGGCCCTTTAAAGACCACCGTGCGCTGCTTCCAGGTTCATTACCCAGGAGTTACCATTTCATCAGGATTGATTTCATTTATAATGACATTAAACCGCCCTGCAAATATCGGCAAAAGAAACTTCCTGATTAATTTTCAATATTTCCCTGTTTTTGCTACCTTTGCCGTCCAAAATTTCGAATACATGGCTAATCATCAGGCAACGAAAAAGGACGTCCGTAAAGCGACAAAACGCCGGGAACGGAACCGTTATTATGGGAAAACAACCCGTAATGCTATCCGCGATCTGAAAGTGATCAAGGAACAGAAAGAAGCGGGTGAAAAATTGCCGGAGATTGCCTCTCTGATTGACCGGCTCGCAAAAAAAGGGGTCATTCACAAAAATAAGGCTGCGAATCTGAAAAGCAAACTGGCCAGGAGAGTGAACCAGATGGCCCAGCCAGTGAAATAAGTAAAATAACTCTTCCGTCATTTTATAAAAAAAGCATCCTGCTGACCGCCGGATGCTTTTTTTATTTTTTACTTTTTATCAGGTTTCTCTGCCATGACATTGTTTATATTTCTTTCCGCTACCGCAGGGACAGGGATCATTTCTTCCCACTTTAGGTCCTACTTTGATGGGCTCCTGCTTCTGCGGTTCTGATGGGTCATAATAATCTCTTCCTTCATCCGTGATCACGCCGGCAGCTGATGGGGAGCTTACCAGTTCATCCTTTCTGATTTTCATCCGGCTCATATCGGTTTTCTGTTCGCGGGCTTCTTTAATAGGCGCATTTTGCTCTACCGGAATGGCACAATGGCAAAGGAAACTCACAATGTCTTTATTCATTGTGCTATCCATCTGCCGGAACAGGTCGAAGGCTTCCATTTTGTAAATCACCAACGGATCTTTCTGCTCCAGATAAGCCGTCTGTACACTTTGTTTCAGATCATCCATGGACCGCAGATGTTCTTTCCAGGCATCATCAATGATAGCCAGGGTGATCTGTCTTTCCACCGCATTCATCAACTCGCGGCCCTGGGTATCGAGCGTTTTTTGCAGGTTTGCCAGCACGTTGATTACTTTCTTTCCATCGGAAAAAGGGACCACTACATTTTCGATATGTCTTCCCTGGGTAAGTAAAATATTTTTAAAAACCGGAACCGCATCTTTCTGCACTTCCCCCATTTTTCTTTCGTAGTTGAGAGTGCCTTCGTTATATAATTTCTCCGTTATGGTTACTTCGTTTTCTTTCTGAAATTCTTCTTCTGTAAGGGAGGTGTCCACACCAAAATTTACAATCACGGCCAATTTGAAACCTTCATAGTCATCTCCTTCTTTAAATGAATTCACGAGTCCTTCTGCCACCATATAAAAGGCATTGTCCAGATCCAGCGCAAGCCGGTCGCCAAACAGGGCATGACTTCTCTTCTTGTAGATAACGTTACGCTGTTTGTTCATTACGTCATCGTATTCCAGCAGACGTTTACGAATCCCAAAGTTATTTTCTTCCACTTTTTTCTGGGCACGTTCGATGCTTTTGGTAACCATGCTGTGCTGGATCACTTCGCCTTCCTTGTAACCCATCTTATCCATGAGAGAAGCAATTCGTTCACTTCCGAACATACGCATCAGGTCATCTTCCAGGGCAGAATAAAACTGGGTGGTACCCGGATCTCCCTGACGTCCGGCACGACCGCGTAGCTGCCTGTCCACACGCCGGCTTTCATGCCTTTCCGTACCGATGATGGCTAATCCCCCGGCATCTTTCACCCCAGGCCCGAGTTTGATATCCGTACCACGACCCGCCATGTTGGTAGCGATGGTAACGGCACCTGTTAATCCGGCTTCCGCCACCACCTGCGCTTCCCTTGCATGTTGCTTTGCGTTCAGTACATTATGCGGAATTTTTTTTACCTGCAGCATTTTGCTCAACAGCTCACTCACTTCCACGGAAGTGGTACCAACCAGAGAAGGGCGGCCATCTGTACGGAGTCTTTCAATATCATCAATTACGGCGCGGTATTTTTCACGTTTGGTTTTATACACCAGGTCCTGTGAATCTTTACGGGTTACGGGAACATTTGTTGGAATAGAGATCACATCCAGTTTGTAGATATCCCAAAGTTCGGCAGCTTCCGTTTCTGCCGTACCGGTCATCCCCGCCAGCTTGTGGTACATCCTGAAATAATTCTGGAGTGTTACCGTAGCATAGGTTTGGGTAGCGGCTTCGATCTTCACATTTTCCTTTGCTTCAATGGCCTGATGTAATCCATCGCTGTACCGGCGGCCATCGAGAATACGTCCGGTTTGTTCATCTACGATCTTTACCTGTCCGTCCAACACCACATATTCCACATCCTTATCAAATAAAGTATACGCTTTAAGCAATTGCTGAACAGTATGAATGCGGTCGGCTTTAATAGAATAATCATTCAGCAATAATTCTTTCTGCTGGAATTTTTCTTCTGAGCTCAGATCACTTTTTTCTATTTCCGCGAGCTTGATCCCGATATCAGGCAGTATAAAGAAATCCGGGTCTTCCCCTTCTCCGGTAATAGTCTGAATGCCTTTATCGGTAAGATCTACAGAATTATTTTTTTCATCGATGTTGAAATAAAGTTCGGCATCCACTTTGGGCATTTCTTTACTCTGGTCAGCGAGATAATGGTTTTCCGTTTTCTGTAGTTTCACCCGGATTCCCGGTTCGCTGAGGAATTTAATCAACGCGCCTGTTTTGGGAAGACCACGATGGGCGCGCATCAGTGCAAGTCCGCCATCTTTGGGATCATCATTTCCTTCACCGAATTTTTTCTTGGCTTCGTTGAGAAAATGGTTGGTCACTTTCTTCTGGGCTTCCACCAAACGCTCCACGCGGCTTTTCAGAATATGATATTGCTGATCATCTCCTCTGGGAACCGGCCCTGAAATGATAAGTGGCGTACGCGCATCATCAATAAGTACGCTATCCACTTCATCGACCATGGCGAAATGGTGTTTACGCTGTACCATTTCTTCAGGAGAATGAACCATGTTATCGCGGAGATAATCAAAACCGAATTCGTTATTAGTCCCATAAACGATATCTGCCATATAGGCTTTGCGGCGTGCTTCACTGTTGGGTTCGTGTTTATCAATACAGTCTACCGTGATGCCCAGCCATTCGAAAATCGGACCGTTCCATTCAGAGTCACGACGGGCCAGGTAGTCATTAACCGTAACCAGGTGAACACCTTCCCCTACTAGCGCATTGAGATAAGAAGGCAGGGTAGATACCAGGGTTTTACCTTCCCCTGTTGCCATTTCAGCAATCTTGCCCTTATGAAGCACAGAGCCACCAATCAATTGCACGTCGTAA
>JAYVXJ010000810.1:0-3402 GCA_043785285.1 Chitinophagaceae bacterium | reverse complement strand
GCTTAACGGCATATTGTTTAACTGCCGCTTCAGAAAGTTTCATACCCCTTCCTGCCGGTTTATCCGGAGCAGTTACCGCAGCCACTATAGAATAACCGTTTTCTAAAAGTGCATCCAGTGTGGCTACAGCAAAATCCGGAGTTCCCATGAAGACGATACGGGGATTTTCTGTTTTCTGCTGCATCTGCAAATATAGTTGATGGCTGATGGTAGAACGCAAATCATCACCTGGCAGGAAAGGATCTTATTTTCGATCTGGAGTTGGTTGAGGGTGTTGACTAATCTTCTGCGGTAAAAGATCTTTTTTCAGATCAGCAACAGGCTGGATTTGTTGATTCATTTTTTTTTGAAGGATGAAATAAAGCGCCATAATGGCGATGATACAAAGCGCCATGACGATTGCGGATCCTTCTAATCCGAAAACGCCACCGGTGATTTGATCATCGCCTTTCATTTCCGTTTGCAATAAGGTATCGAAGTGAATTCCGCTTACGGGGTATCCCAGCACAGGACCTTCGAGAAAATTCCATGCAAAATGAAAGCTGATGGAAAACCAGAGATTGCGGGTATAGATATAATTCATGCCCAGGAGTATGCCGATAGCAAAAATATTCACTACGGAAAAGAAATCAAATCCCGGATTGCCCATGTGAAACAGGGTAAACAATCCTGCAGATATACCTAATGCAATCCATTTGTTAAATGATTCCAGCAGGTTACTCAGCAGGTATCCTCTGAAAATGATTTCTTCATAAAAAGCAACCAGCAGGAGATTACCCAGCGCAATCATCAGCGTTCTGCCATCGAAAATGATATCCATCCATTTTACGTGCCCGGTTGCCCACAGGATCAGTGTTGCCAGCCCTAATATGGAAACAGCCAGTGAGATACCGGCGATCATATCCGTACCATGGTTACGGTAATTCAGTCCAAGCGACAAAAATGATTTCCGGTCAACCCAGCGACGAAACACATAAGTAATCATTAATGAGCCTACAAAGCTCATCAGGATAACTGCCCATAGCAGTTCGCCTTTCATCAACTGGCTGACGTCTGCTGTTTCCCCTTTCAGGTGCTGAATGATCGCCGTCATCAGCAAAAAGCCCGTTACTATCAGTAGCAGGTGAACAATACAAAAAATAAGTACGCGCAGCCATCCGGCGGAAATCAGTGGTTTAGATGTAGCGGTAGTGGTCATGAACGGAAATTAATGGAACAATCGCGCTACGAATATCGTAAAGCCCCGATAAATAGGTCAAAAGAAATTTTATGGCACTTATCGTAAACACAATATTTTTAATCTTTCAATTCATTTTTAATACATCATTATGTTAACGGATTATCATTCCAGTATCATCGACCGCTTTTTCCGGTATGTACAAACAGACACCCAAAGTGATCCTGCTTCCAACACGCAACCCTCTACCGAAAAACAAAAGGAGCTGGGAAGCATGCTGGCAGAAGAGTTGCATACCGCAGGAATAGCAGATGCAGAAATCGATGAATTCGGATATGTTTATGCTACCATCCCATCCAATTCCCCCAAATCGGTGCCGGTGATTTGTTTTTGTGCGCATATGGATACGGCCCCCGATTGCAGTGGAACCGGCGTTAAGCCCATGCTCCATAAAAATTATGACGGATCCGAAATAATATTACCAGATGATCCTACGCAGGTCATTTCTCCCAAAGACCATCCTTATTTACTGGCAAAGATTGGAGATGATCTGATCACAGCTTCCGGCAAAACCTTATTAGGCGCCGATGATAAAGCCGGGATAACCATCATCATGGAACTGGTGGATTGGCTGCGCCAAAACCCCGGAATAAAACATGGGAAAATCCGGATTCTGTTTACTCCTGACGAAGAAATAGGCAGGGGAGTGGATAAAGTGAACATTCAGAAATTGGGCGCTGATTTCGGATACACGCTGGATGGGGCCGAACTGGGTTCTTTTGAAGAAGAAACTTTTTCTGCTGATGGCATGAGGTTTATTTTTCATGGGGTTGCTGCTCATCCGGGACACGCAAAAGACAAACTCGTCAATGCCATAAAACTGGTTTCTTCATTTATCAGATCTCTTCCCACAGACGAACTTTCTCCTGAAACCACAGACGGACGCTATGGCTTTGTGCATCCGGTGCGTATGGAAGGTAATGCTGAAAAGATGGTTGTTGAATTTATCATACGGGACTACATGACTTGCAAATTAAGACCGTATGCCGATTACCTGATAGACCATGCGGAAGATGTAATGCGTCCGTATCCCACTGCCCGTTTTGAATATGAAGTAAAGGAACAATACCGCAACATGAAAGAGATCCTGGAAAAACATCCGCAGGTTTCAGCATACGCCAGGGAAGCCATTCATCGCGCGGGTATTGAGCTGAGAGAATCTTCAGCCCGTGGGGGTACCGATGGTTCCCGATTATCTTTTATGGGATTACCCTGTCCGAATATTTTCACAGGTGAAATGGCCTTTCATGGAAAACATGAATACATAAGTGTGCAGGACATGGAAAAAAGCCTGGAAACCCTGATTCATCTTTGCCGGATCTGGGAAGAAAGAAGCTAGAGAAATAGGGAAATACAGTAGCCTGTTGTCTATCGCTGAAACTTTGGTGAAGGCGTTTCTTCGTCGCTGAAGCTATGATGCTATCGACCTAAACTTTAGCGAAGAATTACTTTTTTTTTAGCAGCAATCGCGCGGATGATTTTTTTTGCATGTTCACGAGAATTTTCAATAAACCAGATATGGGTATCCATGCCGCCGCATACCACGCCTGCGAGATAAAGGTTTTTCATATTGCTTTCCATCGTTTCGCTATTGTATGTGGGACAGCGTTTCGCATCTGCGGAAAGCTCAATACCCAGTCCTTCTAAAAAGGAAAAATCAGGTTGATAGCCGGTCATGGCCAGCACATAATCGTTAGGAATGGTAATCAGGCCTTCCGGGGTTTGGATATCAACTTCCTTTTCTCTTACTGCAAGTAACCGGGAATGAAAATAAGCTTTGATGGTTCCTTCGGCAATCCGGTTTTCGATGTCCGGCTTTACCCAGTATTTTACTCTTTTTCCAATGCCATCTCCCTGTATCAGCATCGTTACCTCAGCCCCTTTCCGCCAGGTTTCCAGAGCGGCGTCTACGGCAGAATTATTTGCGCCAACCACCACCACTTTCTGCATGGCATAAAAATGCGGTTCCTTATAATAATGCGTTAGCTTGGGAAGGTCCTCCCCGGGAATATGCATCAGGTTCGGAATATCATAGAACCCGGTAGCAACAATGATATTAGCTGTATGGTAGGTAGCTTTGCCGGTCGTGATTTCGTAGTAATCTCCTTTCGGAATTACTTTTTCCACCGATTCCTGAAGATGGATATTCAGGTGGTTGGAAACGG
>JAYVXJ010000809.1:0-3403 GCA_043785285.1 Chitinophagaceae bacterium | reverse complement strand
AAATGTTCACCCTTACAGCAAGCTTTGACATGCGGCTGGGGGGTACTTTCTTCTCCCAGACCTATCGGTACATGCAATCAGATGCAGCTATGGCCCGGCAGACCAATATGGGCATTCCCATACCTGCCAGCAATAAGGCCGATATCCCCGCGTATTTAAAATCAAATCCCGGAAAATTCATCAAATTTTCAGGCTTGCAGCAATTCCGCTTAATCGGAGGTCCGACAACGGCAACAGGCGGCTTCCCTTATTCGAGCAACAGTAACATAACGATTAATGATGGTGCTTTTTTCCCAGGTGTTTATGATGATGGGAACGGAGGTTATGTGGAGAACCTGGGCGATATGAACCTGACCAAACTGGATAATTATGAAGACGCCGCAACGGCAGGATGGAATTTCGCAAGAATGAGCATGTTTGATGCATCTTATATTAAACTAAGAGAAATTACCATTTCCGCTGAATTGCCCAAACGCCTGGTGAACGCTTTAAAACTCCAGGGACTTTCCCTGGGAATTTACAGCAGGAACATCATCATTTGGACAAAGGCAAAAGCCGGTATAGACCCCGAACAGGCATTTCAGTTCCAGACTGGGCCACAGGGCAATGGTTCCCAATTTAGGCAAGGGATCGAACGGTATAATATCACCCCCTGGACCATTCCCATGGGTGTAAAATTGAGTGTTCGGTTCTAGTTTAAAAAATAGCAAATCTTAAAACTAACGAAGATGAAAAGAATCGCGAAGATAATAAGTGGGTTTCTTGCAGCAATGATATTCATCAGTTCCTGTCAGAAATTTACTGTACTGAACACGGATCCGAACAATATTACACCTGCAGCCGCTGCCCCGGATTACCTTATGGCAAATGTGTTAATAAATACAGCCATGAGTTACGGTAATCAGGGTTCAGGGAATATGTCCGGTGCCATGCAACAGACCTACCAGGATGCTTTTGGTAACACTTACAGTGGGTATAACTGGGGTACCAATGACTGGAGTGGCAATTATGCCGTGTTGAGGGACAATAAGCTCCTGCTTGGAAAAGCACAGTCGTTTGGCTGGAATTTTCACCAGGGCGTAGGCCTGGTCATGCGGGCTTTTAATTACGGCTTTATCGCCGATTTCTGGGGAGATGCTCCCGATTCAATGGCATTGAAAGGAACTTTGGACGGCGCGGAAAATCAATTCCCGGCTTTTGACCCCCAGGAACAGATTTATGCGAAGGTTATTGCCGACCTGAAAGCTTCGCTTCCTTTTCTGACCGGCACTATGGGTGATCATCCGGAAATAACCAGCGTAACCAGTAACTCGGATGTATTTTATGGCGGCGATCCCAAAAAATGGACCAAACTGGCCAATACGCTTTTATTGCGTTATTATATGCGACTGTCCGCTAAAGAAAATGTACAGGCTGATGTAGAAGCGCTGGCAGGTAAGGTTTTTGAAAGTAATGACGATGATTGGGCCATGCCTTTTCCAGGCGTTGACGCAAACTCCTCCTATCAGAAAGCATCTAAATACCAGGGTAGTTCCAATTTTAACAGGAATAAGATGTGTGCCACTTTGGTAAAAAAGATGGATGCGTTAAAAGATCCGCGTATCGTCATTATGGCGGAACCAATCATAACCCCTTCCGTGGTAGATGCCAGCCAGTTTGCCCCCGGAGATAATACAACACTTCTTTTATTACAGAACGGCATTCGCTATATTAATCCCGCCGCCGCCGCTGCCGCTAACTTTAAAGAGTTTGATATTAATACTTATTCTACGGATAGACCCTGGGGCGCACCGATAGCTACCGTAAAGAGTTTTTTCGATACATCGCCCGTTTATGTCGGTATCCCCATCAGTTATTCACCCAATGATTTCGCCTATAATATCAACGGGGTAGGTACACAATCCACTTCCAATAATAGCTATGTCTCCTATATGCGCAGGGATATCTACGATAATCCCAACGGGCCTTTATTAAAACAACGGATGGCCTCTTATAGCGAAGTCTGTTTTGATTTCGCCGAAGCTGCGCAGAAAGGATGGAATGTGGGATCATCCGCACAAGATTGGTTTAACAGTGGCATCAAGGCATCCTTTGATCTTTGGGAAGTCTTTTCAACTTACCAGGGAGGGGTAGACAATTATGCCGGTTGCGTGAAGGATTACAATAGCTATATAATACAGGCCACCGTAGCATATGACGGCACTTTGCAAAGGATTATGGAGCAAAAATGGATCGCATCCTGGCAGGCGTCCTGCGAATCCTTCATGGACTGGAGAAGAACGGGATTCCCCTCTTTACAGGTCGGCTGGGGATCTTTCCGTGATCAGATTCCACTGCGGTTTGCTTATGATAATACTGAATTGCAGAATAATCCGGTGAATGCTGCCGCCGCCATCAGTAATCTTGCTACTACCCCTTATAATGGAACGGATGGCAATAACAGTCCCTGGTCTAAATTCTGGTTATTACATGGTACCGGTCTTCCCTGGTAGAAAATTTAATGGGTAGAAGCTATAATACCTCAGAAGCTGCTTTTTTAAGGCAGCTTCTGAAATGCTATACCCAGATTATCGGGTCAGACTATCATTCAGTAAAGATCAAATAGCATAAACATTGCGTAAACCGAACTATTATAGGATAATAACGGAGCCTGACTAATAAACACTGGCATTAATGAGACCAATACTTATTTTCCGCCCGGCTGTTCTTATTTTTTTCGCAGGAATCATGCCTGTTGCCGCTTCTGCACAAAAAATCCCTTCGGCCTCCTTCAGCCCGACCTCCCTTTCTAAGCATACGACCATCGTCACGGGTGGAGGATCCCCGACCAATGGGGAAAAAACCGCCGCAAGAATTTTATTGGAAGAAGTTGGAAAAAGAACGGACTTTAAATGGAAGCCCGGCATAAACTGGCCAGAAGGCGGTGATATCATTATTTTGAAGAATGCTGCCAGCCCAATAAATGCTTCTTACCCAATAAATACTACGCTGTTATTCCCCGGGTTGCCGGCACTGCCCTCGAAACCGGAATCTTTCCGGATCGGCGCTGCCATCCTGCAAAACCGGACGATTATCCTCATTGAAGGATCGGACTCCAGGGGAGTGCTTTATGGAGTTGGCAAATTGTTACGAATGATGCAATTCTGTAAGCGTACCAGGCCAACGGCAGAAAGCGTCTCCCTGTTTGCGGGACTACCACTAGCCGAAAGCCCGGATAAGCCAATTCGGGGCCACCAGCTGGGTTATCGCAATACCGCCAACTCTTACGACGGATGGACGGTAGCGCAATTCGAACAATATATACGCGACCTCGTTGTATTCGGCACCAATAGCATTGAGTCCATACCGATTTTCGATGAGAAGCCCAGCCCGCTTTTCAAGATCCCGGCATCCGAAATGAACC
>JAYVXJ010000808.1:0-10981 GCA_043785285.1 Chitinophagaceae bacterium | reverse complement strand
TCCATATCGAGTGGTGGATATTTGTACTGGCCACACTCCTGGCATTGATAATAGCGTTGGCAACAGTCAGCATTCAGTCAATCAGAGCCGCTATTTCTAATCCGGTAAAAAGCCTGCGCTCAGAGTGAGTTTCTACTGTTGAAGAAGTTTGAGAACAGAATAAAGTTTACTATTGGTATGTTCAATGAAAAATTTGCGGCCATATAAAAGAAGCTCTAAATAGAAACAGCCGGCGGTTGAATTATTAATACGTTGCAGTCTGAGCTTTCTTCAAAGGAATGGTTTTAGGGTAAACACGTAAAGCAGCCTGCAGGCAGTCCATGGCTTTATGAATAGCGTCGACATTCAATACGTAAGCCAGGCGGACTTCATTCTTTCCCAAGCCTTCCGTTCTGTAGAAACCGGCGGCAGGCGCCAGCATCAGGGTTTGTCCTTCATACGTAAAAGATTCCAACAGCCATTGGGAAAAGACTTCGGTATCTGGAACAGGTAAACGGGCAATGGCATAAAATGCACCTCCCGGAGTCGGACAAAATACGCCTTCCATCCGGTTCAGCCTTTCTACAAGAGCGTTCCGGCGCTTGCGGTATTCTTCCCGGGTGGTATTGAAATAATCATCCGGCAGGTCAACCGCAGCTTCACCCAGGATCTGGGAGAAAGAGGGCGGACTCAGTCTGGCCTGTGCAAATTTCAATACCGAATCCAGTACCTGCTGGTTGCGAGAGATCAGTGCACCGATCCTTCCGCCGCAGGCGCTATATCTTTTGGAAATGGTATCCAGTAACACTACATTTTGTTCCAAACCTTCCTGTTGCATCGCACTGAAATGATCTCCTTCATAACAGAATTCGCGGTACGCTTCGTCGGAAAAAAGATAGAGATTATGTTTTTTAACGAGTTGCTTTAGCGTATTTAATTCATCCCGACTGTATAAATACCCCGTGGGATTATTGGGATTACAGATCAGGATTGCCCTTGTTTTGGCTGTGATGGCTTTTTCAAAGGCATCGGCAGACGGCAGCGCGAATCCGGTTTCTATATAAGAAGTAACGGGCACTACGTTCACGCCGGCTTCCATGGCAAAACCATTATAGTTGGCGTAAAAAGGTTCGGGAATGATAACTTCATCTCCTGCATCAAGACAGCTTAAAAATCCAAAGAGAATGGCTTCCGAGCCTCCGGTGGTAATGAGGATCTGCTCGTAATTGATATTGATCCCTTTCTTCCCATAATAATTCACCAGTTTCCGGCGATAACTTTCGTTTCCGGCACTGTGACTGTATTCTAAAACCTTAAAATTAAAATGACGCACGGCTTCCAGCGTAGAAGGGGGAGTTTCAATATCGGGTTGACCGATATTCAAATGATAAACCTGAACGCCTCTTTTTTTTGCAGCTTCTGCATAAGGAACCAGCTTCCGGATGGGAGAGGCCGGCATATCTTGTCCGCGCTGAGAGATGAAAGGCATAAAGGTTTCTTTAAAAAGCAAAGATAAGCAGAAGCGCCTTGGATACCGGCTGGTCGCACGTAAAATAAAAAAGCCGTTGGGCGTTGCTGACCACCGGTTTCCATGAGCTCCCTTTCTTCACTGACGTTGAAAATAGGGAAAGAAAACTTTTTGTGGGACGGTCAGCAAACGTTCAACGGCCGTACGTTAAGATATACTTTATGATTTTGATTTTCCTTTTTCTTCCTGGTACTTGGTGTACGCATCAGCGGTTAAAACCTCTCCGGTAATTTTCAACTGCAAAGGCACATCTATTCCGGCTACTTTAATGGTAATGGACTTATTGAAAGGCCCGGGAGCAGCTGCATTGAAACCGGCAGTGATTTTGTTATCCTGACCCTTAGGAATAGCAGCTTCTGGTTTCATAGGAGTGGTACATCCGCAGGATGGTGTTGCTGATTCAATCACCACAGCGCCATCGCTGGTATTGGTAAAAACAAAATCGTGGGTCGCAGGAACATTCTGTTTTATTTTACCAAAGTCGTAGGTCATTTCCTTGAACTTAATAACGTCTTCTGCTTTTTTCTGTTGGGCAAATAAGGATAGGGAAAGAATAAAAGCACTGCATAACAGTATGGCTTTTCTCATATTTTATTGATTTGTTTGTTTTAAAAATCGAACAGAGGCATTTTCGGGTGCGGATGTAGCGGGTAACGTATATACCTCTCCGATGATAGTTAACGCTTTTGAGTGTCCATTGTTATAAAAAATAGTTACTGTTTTATTAAAATTACCTTCGGCATAGGCGTTATATCCTACTTTAATGGGAGATATAGCACCTGGTGCAATAGGCGCCCGGCTCCATTCCGGCGTGGTACATCCGCAAGATGCCTGTACATTCTCCAGCAGTAAAGGTTCCTTACCGGTATTGGCCACATTAAATACATGGGTAACAGGACGACCCTGCGGGATCTTCCCGAACTGATGGGATGTTTCTTTTAAAAGAAGAACGTCTTCTTTTGGATCCTGGGCAGTAGATTTGGGGAAGATAACAGTGGATTGGGCCTGAATGATGCCCATAGTAAACAAGCCACAAATTATTAACAAAGCACCCTTTTTCATAGTTTATAGAGAAATCTGTTCTAAAATTACATAGTAAACGTCAGCTTTGTCAATAAATTTTGGGGCATTTATTTTTTTAACCTGGCTTTAGGGGATCACCCATTTAAACGGTTCAAATATGGAAAATCTGATCACCAGCGAACAACCTGTCACTGAAAATCTTTCATTTGAACACTTCCGGCAGGAAGTATTGAAGGATTATCGGCTGGTTTGTGAAAGCCGCGAGGCAAGTCTGCTGGGACGCAAAGAGGTGCTTACCGGCAAAGCCAAATTTGGCATTTTTGGGGATGGCAAGGAAGTTCCTCAGGTAGCTGTGGCTAAGTTTTTCAGACCAGGTGATTTTTATGCCGGATATTACCGGGACCAGACGCTCGGATTTGCGCTGGGGACATCCACCATAGAAGAATTCTTTTCACAGCTTTATGCTGATCCTGATATTCACCATGATCCGCATAGTGGAGGTCGCAATATGAATGCACATTTTGCTTCTCCATTGGTCGGCGAAAACGGGGAATTCCTGGACCTGGTTAACCGGAAAAATTTTACTGCAGGACTAGCCCCCACCGCAGCGCATATTCCCCGATCCCTCGGCCTGGCCTACGCATCCAAAGTATTTCGGGAGGTTAAAGGGCTGAAGGATCTGAAAAACTTATCTGTCAATGGAAATGAAGTTTGTTTCTGCACCATCGGAGACGCTTCCACCAGTGAAGGCCATTTCTGGGAGATCATCAATGCTGCGGGCGTGCTTCAGATTCCACTGGCCATTTTTGTTTGGGATGATGGATTCGGTATCTCGGTACCCGTAAAATATCAAACCACCAAGGGTTCGATATCGGAAGTGCTGAAAGGTTTTCAGAAAAAGGAAGGAACCAATGGGATCGATATCTATAAAGTAAAAGCATGGGATTACGCAGGTATGTGTGAAACCTTCGAATCGGCCATTCATAAGATCCGGGTCACACATACACCGGCTCTTTTTCATGTGGAGGAAGTTACGCAGCCGCAGGGGCATTCCACTTCGGGTAGCCATGAACGTTATAAGGCACCGGAGCGCCTGGAATGGGAACGGACATGGGATGCCATGAAAAAGATGAAGGAGTGGGTTATTGAAAATTCATTGGCGAGTGCAGAAGAAATAGAAGATATCCAGGTAAAGGCTAAAGAGACCGTCCGCAACAGCAGGATTGCTGCCTGGGAAAAATGTATGTCGCCGATCCGCCAACAGATAAGCCGATCCGTTACCTTGATCAGGGACCTGATGCCGGCAATGCCCGGAAAACGGGTTCAGCTGGAAAAGATCATTCTGGAACTAGCTTCCCACCGGGAGCCCAATCGCCGGGATGTAGTGAGCGGCATCCACAGGGTGCTTATGCTGGCGGGGAATCAGCCTTCGGTAGTGCCTTTACGAAATTATTATGAAGAACTCAATCGCGAGAATAGCACTTTTTACAATACCCATTTATACCATGAAGGGAAAAGGAAAATCGAAAATATCCGGGGAGTACAAGCCCAATATGATGATGGTGCGCTCCTGCTCAACGGCTATGAGATCCTGAATAAATACTTTGATGATCTTTTTGAGCACAATCCGAAAGTGCTGGCATTTGGTGAGGACCTCGGTCAGATCGGAGATGTCAACCAGGGGTTTGCCGGCCTGCAATTGAAATATGGAGAGGGACGCATTTCGGATTCGGGTATCCGTGAAGTAGCCATCATCGGTCAGGGTATTGGACTGGCCATGCGGGGACTCAGACCCATTGCGGAAATTCAATATATCGACTATCTCCTGTATGCCATTCAAACGTTAAGTGATGACCTCGCCACGCTGCAATACCGGACTGCCGGAAAGCAAAGCGCTCCACTGATTGTGCGGACCCGGGGTCATCGTCTGGAGGGCATCTGGCACAGTGGCTCCCCAATGGGTATGGTCATCAATGCCATGCGGGGAATGCATGTCTGCGTTCCCAGAAATATGGTTCAGGCCGTGGGGATGTATAACACGTTGCTGGAAGGTATGGATCCGGGATTGGTTGTGGAATGCCTGAATGGCTATCGCCTGAAAGAACGTTTGCCCTCTAATCTGTTGGAATTCCGGGTGCCGTTGGGGATACCGGAAGTGATCAGGGAAGGAACGGATATTACGATTGTTTCCTATGGTTCCACCCTGCGCATCATCGCAGATGCGGTGGAAAGTTTAGCCGTATTGGATATCAGTTGTGAGATTGTGGACGTACAAACCCTGTTGCCATTCGATACGCATCATGCCATTCTGGAGTCGCTCAAAAAAACCAACCGCATTATATTCATTGATGAAGATGTTCCGGGAGGCGCTGCGGCCTATATGTTCAATAAGGTGATGGAAGAACAGGGGGGTTACCGGTGGCTGGATGTTTCTCCGAAAACCCTAACAGCAAAAGCACATCGTCCCGCTTATGCCAGCGACGGAGATTATTTCAGTAAACCGAATGCGGAGGAGATTGTGGATGCGATTGCAGAGATGATGAGAGAATAATTAGATAATTTGAAAATGTGGTAACTTGAAAATGAGAGAATCAGGATTATTTCTGGACCAAATTTTCACATTTTCAAGTTACCACATTTTCAAATTCGCAATTTAGCCTAAGCCAAATTGTGAAACACCTTCTGTACATCCTCATCCTGCTCTAATTTATCAACGAGCTTCAACACTTCCTGTGCATATTCTTCAGAGAGTTCAACCGTTGTAGCAGGAATCCATTCCGCTTCGGCTGTGACGGGAGTAATATTTCTGGATTCAAGGGCTTTCTGCATATTCCCGAAATCGTTGAATGCCGTATGCAGTACGATCACGGGTTCATTATTTTCACCAACCCCTTCTCCCATATCTTCCAGTCCGTAGTCAATTAGCTCCAGTTCCAGGTCTTCCGTATTCAGTCCTTCCGGTTTTAATTTAAAAACACCCAGTTTCTTAAACTGGAAACTCACGCTTCCACTGGTGCCCAGCACGCCGTGGCCTTTATTAAAGTAGGAACGCACATTGGCTACCGTACGTGTAGGATTGTCTGTAGCTGTTTCTACCAGTACCGCAATGCCGTGGGGTGCATAGCCTTCATACAGAAGCTCTTCATAATTCACCATCTCCTTGCCCATGGCGCGCTTGATGGCGGCTTCCACGCGGTCTTTCGGCATGTTCACAGCCTTGGCATTCTGAAAACAGCGACGTAGCGTTGAGTTGGTTGCCGGATCAGGTCCACCGGTTTTAACCGCAATCGCTATTTCTTTTCCAATCCGGGTGAACTGCTTCGCCATTTTGTCCCACCGTGCAAACATGGTTGCCTTACGTACCTCAAATATGCGACCCATAGAAATCAGTGCTTAAAAAAGGATTTGAATGTTTGTTTTATTTTCTCGCCATCCGCATGCCAAAAACAAGGATATGCACGGCAGCAAAAGCCAATGAAAAATAGAATATGCCCAAGTCGTCAGCTCCTGTTTGATGATGATGGGCAAAAGCAATTACGGCTAATAGAATCGCCAGTGCCAATCCTCCAGAACCCCCTATTTTGTTAGCCTGGGATAAGGTTTCTTTCTGGCCGCTGGATAATAAACTATGGCTAATGCCGTACCAAAGGTACACATCAAAGCCAATGATCATCCACACGATCAAGCGGATCCAGGTATCCAGCGGAAGGAATACCATCATGAATAAACAGGTTACCACACCCAATATGGGTACTACCGGAACAAACGGAGTTTTAAATCCGCGTGGGGCTTCAGGCATATTTTTTCGCATCACCAGGATGCCGATACAAACCAGTATAAAAGCGAATAAAGTGCCGATGCTGGTCATTTCTCCAACTACTCTTGCCGGAACAAATGCAGCGAACAGGCTTACAAATACCATAAAAAGAAAATTGCTCTTAAAGGGCGTACGGAATTTAGGATGTACCTGGGAAAATATCCGGGGAAGGAGCCCGTCCTTGCTCATGCTGAAGAACACCCGGCTTTGACCCATCAGCATTACCAGGATCACGGAAGAATAACCTCCCAGAATCGCTACTATGATGGCCCGGTTTAACCAGGGATAATCGGGATGAATGATGCCATAGGCATCTGCTCTTCCCATATGGTCAATGGCAACGGCTACGGGAGCAATACCATCCTGTCCTCTGAAAGCAGTATAACTGGTAACACCCGTCATCACGTATGCAAAAAGAATATATAAAACGGTACAAATAGCCAGTGATCCCAGAATCCCGATAGGCATATCCCGTCGTGGGTTTTTTGCTTCCTGCGCCGCGGTACTCACCGCATCAAATCCGATATAGGCAAAAAATACGATGGCTGCTGCGCGAATGATTCCACTGAAACCAAACTCTCCAAAGGTGCCGGTGTTTTCGGGAATATAGGGATTGTAGTTAGCCGTGTTGATATATTTCCAACCAAGGAAAATAAATACGAGCACCACCGCAACTTTCACGAAAACGATCACGGAGTTTACCGTTGCACTTTCCTGGGTGCCTTTAATCAGCAGGAGGCTTACCAATACCACAATAAAAACGGCTGGCAGATTAATGATTCCGCCATCCCAGGGGCCTGTGGCCAGTGCGGTCGGCAGATGTACATTAAATCCGGCAAGAAATTTCAGGAGATAGCGACTCCAGCTAATGCTCACCGTAGCTGCACCTACTGCATATTCCAATACCAGATCCCAGCCAATCACCCAGGCAATGAATTCACCCATAGTAGCATAAGAATAAGTATATGCACTTCCGGCAACCGGAATCATGGAAGCAAATTCTGCGTAGCACAGTCCGGCAAAACAACATCCCAGTGCAGCAATAATAAATGAAATCGTAATAGCCGGTCCTGCGTTGTTTGCGGCTGCCATACCGGTTATGGAGAAAAGCCCGGCACCTATGATGGCTCCAATGCCCAGGGCAACCAATGAACCGGCACCCAATGTTTTTTTCAATGATTGCCCATCTTTATCGGCAGCTTCAGCAAGAAGACCGGCCAGCGGCTTTTTTACAAATAGGCCCATGATGATCAGTTGTTGGGTGGGTTGGTGATGTTAAGGTCGTAAAATAAGCAAATATTCTTCAGACGGATATTCTTTTTCAATTCCCTGTTAATCTAACATTTTGTGAAATGAAGAATATTCGATTGTTTGCAGGCTTATTGTGAATGAATGCAAAGAATCGGTTTAACGGGGTGGATACTCATTTTCATGGGCGCAGGTATTGCAGCCGGCTTAACGATTCATTATATGGCAAACCCTTCCTGGATCAGTCGTTTCGGCGATGGCATGACCATGGTAACCGACGTGTTTTTGCGATTGATTAAAATGATCATTGCGCCCCTGGTTTTTTCCACGCTGGTTACCGGTATCGCCAGACTGGGAGATATCGGGGCGGTAGGGCGGATTGGCGGAAAAACACTGGCCTGGTTTCTGGGGGCCTCCCTGCTTTCCCTGATCCTGGGTCTTATTGTCATGAATATTGTCCGTTTGGGTCATAGCATGCACCTGCCCATTCCGCAGGAACATGAACTTCAGTCGTTAGAATCTTCCACACTTTCGTTCAAAACCTTTATTACCCATGTTTTTCCACGCAGCATTGTGGAAGCTATGGCTAACAATGAGATCCTGCAGATTGTTGTGTTTTCCATTTTCTTCGGAATCGGGACTGCTGCCATAGGTGAAAAGGGAAAGATCGTGATCCGCGCATTGGATGCGGTAGCGGACATCATTCTGAAAGTAACCGGATATGTGATGAATTTAGCGCCCCTGGCGGCATTTGCAGCGGTGGCAGCCATTCTTTCTTTTAAAGGTCCTGATATATTAATCACCTATGGGAAATTCATCCTGATATTTTATCTCAGTATACTGGGTCTCTGGGCGCTCCTGATCGGCATCAGTTATTTATGGATCGGCAAGAACGTATTTAGGGTGCTGGCGAACGTAAAGGATGTGGTGTTGCTGGCCTTTAGTACGGCCAGTTCTGAGGCCGCTTTTCCAAGGCTGATTGAAGAACTGGAGAAATCGGGTTGTCCCAATAAGATTGTCAGCTTTGTATTGCCCCTGGGGTATTCATTCAACCTGGATGGCAGCATGTTGTATATGACATTCTCCTCTTTGTTTATCGCACAGGCATATGGTATGCACATGCCGCTGGGCACGCAGATTACTATGCTGCTCGTGCTGATGCTCACCAGTAAAGGCATTGCGGGTGTTCCTCGGGCTTCTTTGGTGGTCATTGCCGGCACCCTGTCCATGTTCCATATTCCGCAGCAGGGTTTGTTGTTATTGTTGGGTATTGATCAGATTCTGGATATGGCGCGAAGTGCCACCAATGTTGTAGGAAACAGCCTGGCCACTGCTGTGATCTGTAAAATGGAAGGGGTTTTGGAAGAATAAAAGAATTAACGCACAACTAAAAAGCATTCCCGCACAGTAAGGAATATATTTCCTGATTTATTTATAAGTCTTAATTTGGCAACCGCAATGGAATGAACCATTTTTAGTTGCAAATCCATTTAATATGTTCACATTCCTGGCGATTACTTTCAAAGACCTGCTCAATCCGGAATTTTATATAAATAACGGGGGCCTCTGGGTAATGCTTTTTATTGTGTTTGCAGAAACAGGGTTGATGGTTGGTTTTTTTCTTCCGGGCGACAGCCTGCTTTTTGTGGCGGGTATTTATAGCCCAAAGTTGATCCATACGTTAATTCCCAATGGCACAGGCAGTGACTTTGCAGATCTGGTAATCCTTTGGATTATCATTTCCATTTGTGGCATTCTGGGGAACATTTCCGGATACTGGTTTGGTAAAAAAAGCGGTGATTATCTCTTCCAGCGAAAAGATAATTTTCTTTTTAAGAAGAAACACCTTTATGATGCGAAAGCGTTTTACGATAAGCATGGCGGTCAGGCTATTGTTTTTGCCCGCTTTCTGCCCATCATCCGAACCTTTGCCCCCATTGTGGCCGGCATTGTGAAGATGGACAAAAAGAAATTCATGTATTATAATATCATCGGTTGCTTTGCCTGGGTATTCCTCATGTTATTTGCGGGTCATTACCTCGATAAGTTCTTCATCAGGAGATTTGGATTCGATCTGAAAAAGCACCTGGAGATTATTGTGCTTGGAATTGTATTGATTACTACACTGCCCGTTTTATATAAATTATTTTTTGGTAAAAGGGCCAGTACCCATCCGGAAGACAAATCCCTATGAATGCCCATTCCCAAACCGGGCAACCGGGCGTATTTCAATTAGCCGTTATTGTTGCTGCCCTGGGTTATTTTGTAGATATCTACGACCTGCTGCTATTTACCGTTGTTAAGCAGGCTTCCATGATCAGCCTGGGCTCAACAGATGCAACGCTATTGGCGGATAGCACGCGGGTGATTAACTGGCAGATGGTTGGACTGCTTCTTGGTGGAATTATCTGGGGCGTTCTCGGGGATAAGAAAGGCAGACTTTCTGTTTTGTTCGGTTCCATCATCCTGTATTCTGCAGCGAATTTTCTCACCGGCTTTATTCATACCGTCGACCAGTATGCGCTTTGCCGATTTGTGGCTGGCCTTGGACTGGCAGGAGAGTTGGGAGCCGGAATCACCCTGGTCAGCGAACTGCTTCCGAAAAACAAGCGCGGCATAGGCACTTCCTTAGTGGCAGGCATTGGTTTAATCGGAGCCGTTTTTGCCTACTTCACCTATCGGTTTACAAACGATTGGCGCCTGTGTTATAAGATTGGAGCTGTACTCGGCATTGCTTTACTTATTCTGCGAATCAGTGTGGCAGAATCGGGCATGTTTCTTCAGGTGAAACAGCAGTCGGTTGTACGCGGTAATTTTCTCATGTTCTTTACCAATGGGTACCGGTTCAGAAAATATGTAATGGCCATCCTGATTGGCCTGCCTACCTGGTTTGTAATCGGCATACTCGTTAACCAGAGTGACCGCTTTGCGAAAGCCATGTATGGCAGCAATGGGATTGATTCCGGGCGATCCATCATGTTTGCTTATGTGGCTATTTCTATCGGGGATATTCTGGCAGGCTTTATCTGCCAGTGGCTGAAGAGCCGAAAAAAAGGATTGTTTATATTTTACCTTTTATGTGTGATTTCGGGTATCCTGTTTTTCAGCTCCTACAATAATCAGGATTCAAGAATGTATATGATCTGTACCCTGCTGGGTTTTTCCACCGGCTTCTGGGCCATCTTTGTGACCATGGGAGCCGAACAATTTGGCACCAATCTGCGGGCTACAGCGGCTACTACCATACCCAATATGGTGCGTGGTTCTTTGCCGCTCATCAACCTGCTTTTCCTGAATCTTTTTCAAAAAACCTGGGAATGGTCGCTTATCCGGAGCGGCATTATTACGGGCGTACTGGTGATGATAGTAAGCTTTGTGGCATTTTA
>JAYVXJ010000807.1:0-3410 GCA_043785285.1 Chitinophagaceae bacterium | reverse complement strand
GATCCGTGCCGAGTTTTATTTTATATATCGGCCAGGGTTTGGCCAGCATTTTTTCTTTCATTTTCCCGATGGTATCTATGCCGATAGTATAATCGGTTAATGGTGCCTGTTGCATGTTCAGTTTCCAGCAGGCATACAGCGGTTTTTTTTGCATTTTACCATACAAATCCCAGGCGGCAATATCCAGCGCACAAACCAGGAATGGATTATCCGGTAGGAGATGATGAAGAAAATGCCAGAAACGATCGGGTTCGGTAAAGGCAAATTTTTCAATCATCCGCTTTTTGTTCTCCAGATCGGAAGCCATTTTTTCCACCGGAATATGATAATAGGTAATGGCCGGGGCTTCTCCATACCCTTTTTCTCCAAACTGTTCCAGGCTTACGATAAATGTGGGCTGATGGGTTTTGGTACCTCTGGATATGGTGAATGGATATTTAAACCGGAGATTATAGGACTTATGTTCAATCTTCATTTAGCAGGGATTATCTTCCGGAAGCTTTCAGCATTTCCTTCAGTTGTTCGTTAACGTCTTTTTCTTTCAACAGGTCTTCCAGAAATAAGTGCATCCGGTATTTCCAGTAGTGTTTGGCATTGGCAGGTATGTTGATCCTTTCGTCGTTCGGATTTTCCCGCCGGATATTTTCATCCATACCTAATAAATCCTGCAATTGAAAGATGCTCCACATAGCCGGAGAATGCAGGTGCTGGTTTACAATGGCCTTATTGATCCAGGCGTCGCAGAAAAAGGGTGCTTCACCACATTGACCCAGTTCATTGTTAAAGAATTTCTGGGTAATGGCCCTGTCCTCTTCCCACCATCCGCGGATGGTGCTCATGTCGTGCGTGGAAGGCGTAACAACCGATAAATAAGGAGCGTCTGTCGGATGAAAAAAATCTTGGGTCTGATCCTTGGGCATGCGTTGAATTTCCAGGCTGAGAATACCCAATTGTTTCATGATTTCCGGAACGCAAACCGGCACCATGCCCAGATCTTCTCCGCATACCAGCATATTGGTGGATTTTTTCAGGGCGGGAAGTTTTTTCATGGCTTCTTTTTTCCAGAACGCATCCTGCCTCCGGAAAAAATAATTCACATACAGATCTTTCAACTGGATCTGCAGGTTCCAGTCGAGATACCGGAAGGATGAAGTAGTATCCATCGATATCCGGAAATGAAATTCCTTGCCATCGGATCCATCCACTTCAAAGAGGATTATATCGGATATCAGGCTTAGTAATGCCTCGCGACATCTAATATCAAAAGGATCTTCGGTTTTATCAGCGAAATAATCTTCTACCTTCCGTTGGGAATCCACATAATCCCTGAGCCGGTAATTGCCATTGGGTATTTCATCGAAAAAGACTGCTTTTGCTTTTCCCGTATCCTTTGCAAAATGTTCCCAGAGTACCGCATCATTGATAAAGGGTTTTGTATAACGGTCTTTATCAAACCAGATTTTTCTTTCATCAAATTCCATCCGGTATACCGGGATGGCCGGTTCAAACCTGCCCATGATCCCTTCGGTTTCATGAATGGGTATGCTCCAGATTCGGAAGAAACCCAGGATATGATCAATGCGGAAAGCATCGAAATAAATAGCCATCTGTTCAAAACGATTCTTCCACCAACGGAAAGCATCTTTCTCCATCTGCTCCCAGTTATAGGTGGGGAAACCCCAATTCTGACCTTTTAATGCAAAGGAATCCGGGGGAGCTCCTGCCTGTTGATCAAGATGGAAAAGTTCAGGCGACATCCACGCGTCGCAGCTATAACGATAAACACCAATGGGAACATCACCTTTGATCACGATGCCATTTTCATGCGCATAATCTGCCGCATCACTGAGTTGCAGGTGCAGCTGGTACTGAATAAAATAATACAGGGCAATCTGGTCGTACTGTTTGGATTGCGGCGCCGTCAACCGGTCGATACTGAGTTTATTATATCTTCCATATGTTTTCCATTTTGTAAAATCGGCGGTTCCGTTTACATTCCTCAGATAACAAAATGCAGCGTATGGGGTCAGCCAGAATTTATTGATTTCGAAAAATTTCAGATAATCAGGATCTTCATTGAGGTCTTTTTTCTGAACTTCATATAGTTCTTTAAGGATGTTTATTTTATTGCTGATCACGGTTTCGTAATCGAGATCGGGGAGTTCGTTAAGTTGCTTTTGTTTTTTCTTTAATGATTTCAAATGGGAAGCATATTTTTTGCCCGCCGCCTCTTCAAGATTCAGATAGAGAGGATGAAGCGCAAACGCGGAAATAGCGGCATAGGGATAAGAATCCAGCCAGGTTCCTGTTGCTGAAGTATCATTTACAGGAAGGATCTGGATCAGTTTCAATCCGGTTTTTTTTGCCCAGTCAACCAGTAATTTGAGGTCAGCGAATTCACCGGTTCCAAAAGAATGTTTGCTTTTCAGGCTGAATACGGGAATGCTCACCCCTGCTCCTTTCCAGGTATTATTTGGCAGCCTTACAAAACCATCATGAACAATAATGAGTTTTTGATCCAGTGCATCGCCGGGTAAGGATCTGTTTGCCCCATCTTCGAAATAAAACAATTGTTTGTGTTTCTGATCCCAGACTCCGTATTTATAGTTCACCGGTAGAAATTCGCGGGAAAGATTTAAAGAAACGATCCACCAATGACCAACTTTTTTCATCAGAATAGGATCTTCAACAGACCATTCCCTCAGTCCTTCTCCGCTTCCTGCCATGCAGAGACATTGGTTAGCCGCCAGCAATGGAGCTTTTATTTTGAATATATGAGTAAAATGTTTGGGCGTTTTCGTGTTGGTTTTTTTTGCATGCTTAGGCAGAAGGATATGTTGAAAGGGGGCAGTATAAAAAGCATTTTCGTATTCGCCGGCATAGTTCCAGGTATCTATCACCTGGATTTCCGTTGCTGACTTTTGGGTAGCCGGGATCTCGCGATCATTTCCCCATTCACTGATCATGGTTCCATCCTCCATCGTTAACCCGTAATGATACTGTATGGGAGAATGAGGTTTATTCATCAGTTCCACACTCAGTTGCCAGAATTCGGTATTCATATACCGGAGCGCAACAGGTATGGGTGGTTTCTGCGCATGTTCAAAACCAAGCTCGGGTATATTCCCGGTCACATAGAGAGCCTGACCAGGCTTGGTGCTAAATCGTACGTAAAAATGTAGTTTCATCTTCCAGTCAAATTCAAAAACCCCATCCACGGGGCGTCCGTAACGAGTAAGTCACGAAATTACCAAAAGGAGGACTTGAAATAAAATTAATGTGATTTGGGTTCCGGATTTGAAATATATTTGCGCATCTAATTTCTCCCGCATGGAAAAAACTAAAAAATACACCGGATTGTTTTGGGCCCTTTTCCTCCTTTCTGTGATCGCGTTTTTTGGGGTATATGT
>JAYVXJ010000806.1:0-3426 GCA_043785285.1 Chitinophagaceae bacterium | reverse complement strand
TCCGGCCTGCAACGAGAGCACGGGCGAAGCCAGAATAAATCCAAGGCGGGCATTAGGATAGGGTTTGACCAGCTTTGATTCCGGGTCGGTATATTTACTGAACCGGGCACCCAGGGTAGGGAAATTTTTTGGATCATCGGGGAATGCCTTATCCACTCCGTCAGCCATATCTGCAACTGGCGCCATATAAACGCCTTCCACATAGGTTTGTGCATGTGCAATCTGGTTATTGAGAAAAAGCGTTCTTTTATCGGCAATGGTTGTTTGTGTAACTACTATATCATCGTTTAGGGAAAAAAGAATGTCCTGCTTGTTATCATCTTTTCCATCCTTGACCCGGAGTCCTTTTTTAATGAGATAATTCTTGAGTAATTTCTGGATCTCAAATACGATATTGGCCTTATCGGGAATGGCTTCTTCTGATTGGAACTGCAATATATCCTTATAAAAATAGTCGAGGTGTTTGCGGGTATATTGGTTGAGGTCATTCTGCAGTTGTCGGAACATGTTCAGAAATGCAAACAGCAAAGCGAGATGGGGCTGGTGTTTTTTCTGCAATTCTTCCTTTAATGGAATAAAACTTCTTTCTAGATTATTTTCCGAAGCTGCTGACAAGGTTTTTATCTCATCGTTGAATACAGTCAGGAGGTTGCTGAATTCAGTATATAGATTTATCAGACGCTGCCTAGCACTGATTGTAAGTGACGAGAATGAAGTATCAATGGCGGAGAGCATAGTTGTATCCAGGCCCCAGACCGGGTTATTGGATAATTTCAGAAAATCAATTCTTTTTATTCCATAAGTTTTTACTGCTGCATTGGTATACTGAATAAATCGTTTAACCGGATCCTGCAATTTATTTTTAATCAGCCCTTCCAGGGTTGCAGCTATGGGCAGGCTGCTGTCCTTCAAGGTAAGGTGCCAGTTGTTGATACTGTTGATGAATCGGTAATATATTGAGAAAGCGTTGAGCTGGAGGCCTGCGGGGGATGGCTTTTTGTCAAAAATGCATTTATATAGCGCTAAACTGGTTTCCGTGTTTTGTAAAGGGAATTTGATGATGGATGCGAGGGTAAAGGGCACACTGTTTTTAAAAAAAGGCTGCCAGTCATTCACATTTAATTGCAGGTCATAATAATTGATATGCCTGGACATCTGTACAAAATAATCCAGCAGGTCTGCCAAAGTGCGGGCGTCAATTTTGGCAGCGCCGGACAATAAATTGTCCATTACCCGCTGACGCTGGCTGGTGCCTGGATCATTCTGAAAGGGATGTATGAGACATTGACAATCCATGGTGAAAAATAGTTGGTCTATCTTTATTCTTTACCTCATCTGCTATGCTGGCCCGACGGCTTCATTCAGATAATAATCATAAACATAATTGTATCTTGAATTGGTTTCCGGTATGGTATATTCCACGGTGATCGTGAATTTTCCTTCAATCAGGTCAGTTGAATCCGCTGCAGTTACATCCACATTTTCCGCAATAATCCGGGGCTCATAAAACAGGATGGCATTTTCCACATGGTGCTTGATTAGCCCGATCAGGCTGTTATTGAGAGATTCAAACATATAGTCGTTCAGGTTACAGCCGTAATCCGGTTGCATCACTCTTTCTCCGAGGCTGGTGGAAAGTAAAATATTCAGGCTTTCCTTGATGTCTTCCAGATCACTCGCCAATTCCACTGAACCGGTATCAAAATCGAATGTTGGAGGGAAGGACCAGCCGGTACCCAGGAAAGAATTGAAAGGGGTATTCATAATGATTATTTTTTATTATCCGCCAATCAGAACAGTTGGGAATCCGCTTACGATCACACCACCATGTGCAGTGAGGTCTCCCTGTCTCGCAGCCATTCTTCCTCCGATGAACACCGTGGTTGACCCTTTTACAATTAAATCAGGAGGTCCCACACAAACGCATAAATCCGAAACCACAGCAGCAGGGAGACCCCCAATCAATACCGTCGGAACACTTGGGCCCGTGATCGGCCCGCCCACATGTGGATTGGGCGTTGCCAGGGGGCATGTATGCATATCGGTTATCCTCGCAGCTGCTGGCATATATTATTTAATTAATTTTTACCGGAAGTCCTGTGATCTCGGTAGGCCCATTCGCAGCCAGCTTAACCGTGGCTCCGGAAATGCTTACATCTGCCTGGGCTGTTACTGACAATGAAGGGGCTCCGATGGACAGGGAAGTTCCTCCACTGAGGGTAAGAACAGCTCCTGCTTTTATATCTATATTCTTTGGGCTCTCCAGAGATATTCCGGAGGATTGCATAGTGATTTTATTGTTACTCTGATCCACGATCACGATTTTCATTCCCTGCTCATCCAGTGTAATACTGTTACCCGCGGGTGTATCTATTTTGATAGTCTTCGTCTGGTCGTTAAAACTGATATGCATTTTGCTGCGTGTCGTAAATCCCTTTTCATCATTGGCGTCTTTTGCCGGAATAGGTGCAGGATTTTTACTGCTGTTTAACATGCCGAGTAATATGGGATCACGGGGATCATGATTTATAAAACCCACGATCACTTCATCACCGATTTCCGGGCGGAAGCAGGCACCCCTGGAAGAACCTGCATCCAGGCTGGCAATCCTGGTCCAAACACCCTGCGCATTGTTATCTATCACAGGAATTTTTACCAGAATACGATCCTGTCCATCCGGGTCTCCCTCTAGTTTTACCGCGATCCCGATCTGCAATCCCTGGATTGCGCCAACCAATCCGGCGGATGGAAGATCATCCAGGTCCCCATGGTGAAAACCATAGCGTTCGGGATCAAGTCCAAACTGGATCTGTGTTTCCCAGGTCCCGTTGCCCATATCCTGTTTTACGGCCGTAACATAGGATTTCCCGTTAAAGCGGTCGCTGACGCCGGAGATCTTTACTGTATCGCCGGGTTTGATTTCTCCAAAGCCGATAAATTTTGCACGACCGCGAATTTTGGAGAGCCGGCTGCGCAAGAGTATCCCATCCGCCCAATCCTGTAATTCCTGTTCCAACTTATGACCGCTGTGGTGCATTTCATAATTATCCGGGCTGATGGCTGCTGCCATATCAGCGCCTGAAATGTTTCCGGGTTCTGTAAGAGAAACAGAAGAAGAATCGGCTTTGAACAATTGCTGGTTGCTGTAATCCCAGGAAGAAGCATGAACATTTTTAAACTGGTAACGGGCATCTATTTCGGATTCAAATTCCAGCACCGAAGAGCCATAGTTCACCTGCAATACTTCTTTGGATTGAATGGCGGGTCTGGCAATCTTGATCGTTCCATCATTCACCATTACCAGCATGCCATTCGCTTCAGCACGGAGTAGCAGGAAATCCCAGTCAGATAAATGGTGCTGAACCAGTTCCTTATGCTGGAGTTTGGTGGTCTCCGGATCAGATTTCAGTTTATACTTGTTGATCA